>NZ_JCACKO010000027.1:12068-59126 GCF_059505445.1 Brasilonema angustatum
CGGTGCAGTAATCAAGGTTTCCAACTAATCCGATTTAACCCAATCGGTAGGGTTTCAGTGCGGAAAAGGTGTCGGTGCAGTAATCAAGGTTTCCAACTAATCCGATTTAACCCAATCGGTAGGGTTTACACTGGGGGGGGTATAAAACCTCTGAGGGTGAAGTTGTTTCCAACTAATCCGATTTAACCCAATCGGTAGGGATTTACATACCATTTAGTCTATTGTCAGAAGCTTATCGTTTCCAACTAATCCGATTTAACCCAATCGGTAGGGAACAAATCCAGCAAAATGTTGGTCAGATGCTTGGCGTTTCCAACTAATCCGATTTAACCCAATCGGTAGGGAAGCAAATGACTAACAATAAGGAAGATCAAGCAAAGCGTTTCCAACTAATCCGATTTAACCCAATCGGTAGGGCTGCAATTATAGCCTCTGTTAAAGCTGTAATTGCGTTTCCAACTAATCCGATTTAACCCAATCGGTAGGGAATGGTTGTCTATTACCTCTCCTAGCACTTCAATTTTAGTTTCCAACTAATCCGATTTAACCCAATCGGTAGGGAGAATCGAAGCTGGTATTGGAATGGATCTACAAGAACGTTTCCAACTAATCCGATTTAACCCAATCGGTAGGGAGTTCGTCTAGCAGCCCTTATCCAGTAAGGATTCCAGCCGCCAAATCGACGCACCTCTGAAATGATTATACATCTTCGAGAAAAATTGGTCAAACCACACACCTCAAACCCGCTCCCTGTAAGCAATCGACGCACCTCAACGAAAAATATAGGCTTTCGGGGTTTTCCCGAGGTGCGTCGATGAACGACTCAAAATCCCCCCCAATCTCCTCAAACTTAGATAACACAAGAGTTCACCAGAGGTTAGGGAGATTCTGAAAACTTTGTCAATACTTTAGATCATATCCTTATACTTACCCACATCACTTGACCCACCCCGGTTTTGGCAACAGGCAAAACTGGGGTGGGTCAAATCAGCGTGGAACATTAAGATCTGATAATCCCCAAACTGTTAGCGAAGCGGGACGCAGTCCATTCTGGCGACTGACGCCTTCGTACTTTGTTAATCAATCCGCCAACTGTACGCACTTCTGTATGTGCGGCTGCAGTAGGCTTTGCTGGAATGATTTGAAAACGAAACGATTGAAGAGTCCAGAGTTTGCTACCCAAACAATGCTAGCAGCGGCTAACCCTGCGGTGACTCCCATCAAAAGCGCTATGCCTCTTCTGCGTTTTGATTTTTTGACTCGTTTTTTTATTAATTTGGGAACCCCTGAAGTCCCGACTCCAACTGGATTCAATGGATTGTTTCTAGGTTGCGCCCCTTCGTGTATAAGGCTAATGAGTGTTTCTGGGATTGCACTTGGCGGCGTTGTAACTGTTGGTATTTGAGGAATCTCTTTTTGAGGCAATGGTGTTTGGGAAGGCAAGCGCTCAGAACGATCCAAAATGAGATTAAGATCAGCGAAGAGTTCATCCATCAAGCCATCAGCATAGGTTTCTATGGACCAGGGTTCGTTAGCGATGAATTCTTCGGATTGTTCTGGAAGAATGAGATAGGTATTGGCGTTTTGTGACATGGCGTTCTTGACTACTAACTCCTAGCAAGATAATTATTGTTCCCCCTGTGTCCGCGAATAAAAACCTGAGATGAAACCCCTCGAATCTCTCGTGTTAAAACAGTTACCAGTTATCAGTTATCAGTTACCAGTTACCAGTTACCAGTTACCAGTTATCAGTTACCAGTTATCAGGTAGGAAACGGACTCGTCCACCCCTTGTTCACTGTTTACTGTTCCCTGTTCCCTGTTCCCTGTGAAATATTACGAGTAGATTTCAGGTAGATTTGAGATTCTAATTTAATATGTAGACTTTGAATGATGTCACGGTGTTAATGTCATGTCATCTATCATACTAGTCTCTTGAGATTTCACCTATAACTATACTCGCTCTTTTGGAATTGTTTTCAAGCCAACACCGAAAATTCCTTCCGAGATTTGGTTTTATGCAATTCTAGATAAATTAATAAAGCATTCACATCCGCTGGATTCACCCCACCAATACGAGCTGCTTGCCCTATTGTCAATGGTTTCACCTTGGTCAGTTTTTCCCGCGCTTCTTTAGAAAGAGTTTCAATCGCTTCGTAATTTAAGTCTGCAGGTAACTGGCGGTGTGCTTGACGGGCAATTTGGTCAATCTGATTTTGTTGTCTTTGCAGGTAGCCAGAATACTTGATGTCAATTTCTGCACCTTCTTTTTCCGCACGTTCAAGATTGGGGTTTCCCAGTCCGTATGTGTTGAGATCTACGTAATGAAATCCCGGACGCCGTAACAAGTCAGCTAGGGTAATTGAGCCTTTGATTGCTTGTTGGGTGGTTTGGGCGATCGCCTGCCCAATTTCATCATGTTCCTTCACCCGTGTCCCGTACAACCGTTCTTTTTCCGCTGCAATCTTTTCTTGCTTACGAGTAAAAAGTTCCCAACGTCGGTCATCAATTAAGCCGATTTCCCGTCCCAATGGTGTCAACCGCTGGTCGGAATTATCGGAACGCAGTATCAATCTATATTCAGACCTGCTGGTGAGCATACGGTAAGGTTCCCGTAAGTCTTTGGTACACAAATCATCAACCAATGTACCGATGTAACTTTGCTCACGGGCAAAAACAATCATTTCCTGACCGCGAGCAAAGCGAGCAGCATTAATTCCAGCAACAAGCCCTTGAGCTGCTGCTTCTTCGTATCCTGTTGTGCCGTTAATCTGTCCTGCGCAGAACAGCCCTTCTACCTTTTTCGTCATCAGCGTGGGATAACACTGAGTCGCAGGTAAATAATCATACTCCACTGCATAAGCTGGGCGGAGCATAACGCACTTTTCCAACCCAGTCAGACTCCGTAACATGTGGAGTTGCAAATTTTCCGGCAATCCTGTAGAAAACCCTTGAATATAAAGTTCAGGAATATCTCTTCCTTCAGGTTCAATAAAAATTTGGTGGCTTTCTTTATCAGCAAAGCGGACTATCTTATCTTCTATACTGGGACAATAACGTGGTCCTTTGGCATCCACCCATCCGCCGTAAACTGGTGAAAGTTGCAGATTTTCCTGAATCAGGCGATGAGTTTCCGGCGTCGTGCGGGTGATATGACAAGGAAGTTGTTCCCGTTCTACCCAAACTTCTGGGTCAAAGCTAAACCAACGGATATCTTCATCCCCTGGCTGTGGTGTCATCTTACTATAGTCAACAGACCGCTTGTCTACCCGTGCCGGGGTTCCTGTTTTCAGTCTTCCTGTTTCAAACCCCAAGCGATTGAGAGTTTCCGTCAAACCAACAGCAGCAAATTCTCCAGCGCGTCCCGCCTCCATCGACTTGTTACCAACCCAAATCCGTCCTCCCAAGAACGTCCCCGTCGTCAAGATAACTGCTTTGCACTCAAACGCCACACCAAAATATGTTTGAACACCAACGACTTCATCGTTTGCGCCCAACACCAAATCTGTGACCATTCCTTCGCGGATAATTAAGTTGTCTTGGTTCTCGACAATAGCTTTCATTACCGCTGCATATTCTCTTTTATCTGTTTGAGCACGCAACGCCCAAACAGCTGGTCCTCGCGAAGAATTGAGAATCCGCTTTTGCAAATAAGTCCTATCTGCAACCTTGCCAATTTCCCCACCGAGTGCATCCACCTCGTGAGTCAACTGGGATTTGGCTGGACCACCCACTGCTGGGTTACAGGGTTGCCAAGCAATTTTATCCAAGTTAAGTGTCAGCAGCAAAGTTCGACAGCCGAGGCGTGCGGTAGCAAGGGCGGCTTCACAACCAGAGTGACCTGCACCGACGACGATGACATCATAAGCGTCTTGGAATTCAATAGTGTGCATGGTCATACTTTAAACAAGCATATAGTCAATTTCAATATTAGCTGATACAGTGCTTGCATCGCTGAAAACTGAATATGAAAATGTCAGATAAATCACTTTGTTCTATCTACGTTTTTTTGTTGTTAGTAGAGTGATATACAGCTAATATAGCAACCTTAATGAGGGTATACCTACCGAGCGCGAATATGAAAATGAGAAGTTTTTTAAAGAAGGCATTTTTTTACATTCTGATTGCTTTTCTTTCTTGTGCATTAGTCGCCAGTCATGGAATAAGCCGCGACAAGTTAATGGCAGAGGTTCCAAATCCGAAAAATTGTATCACAACTCCATCTTTAGAGAATAACAGAGTGTTAACTCAATCTTGTACAAATCTTCCTCAAACACTCATCTCTCCAACTCCTATAGCGCCATTTACTCCCAACCAAAACTTAACTGAAAAAGAGCGATTTTTATCAGCCGTTACAAATAAGTTACTAACAATTCCGACTCCCCATACATTTGAATATGTACTATTACGCGCTTATGGCTCAGTATTTGTCAACCAAGATCCGCAAATTAAACTGCCACCAAAAGTTCTCTTTACTAACGACCAGGAAACAAAACAATTTCAATCGACTTTAACACTAACTCAAGTGAATAATACGAACCAGTGTTATTTACAAAAGTCAGCAGCAGAAGCTTTCAATCAAGCACGTTCACAAGTACAAATCCCTTTAAAATCAGGTTATGGTGCTAGTGATTGTAGTCGCAGTTTTGCCACTAATTTGAGATTTTGGCAAAAATATGCAAATAATAAGACTTTAGAACAAGTGCGTCAAGGAAAAGAAACAAAAATCCTTGGTCTAGTTGCACCACCTGGAGCATCACAACATCTTTGGGGCTTAGCTATTGATTTGAGAGTCACAAGTCTTGCACAGAAACAGGCTCTCAATCAATATGGCTGGTATCAGACTGTAGAGAATGATATACCCCATTGGACTTATATAGGTTTACCACCTGAGAAATTGACTGAGTTTGGGTTTCAAAATAAAGTTGTAGAAAATGTTACTTATTGGTTAACACCACTATAATTAAAATTAAGCTTTGTTAATTCATAAAATGGTCAGTACAAAAGTGTCATGTCGCCAAAATCGATGCAGAAATAACCTGATAAGATACTAGCTGTTGTGGAACACGAGAGAGAACGACTAAAAATACTTTATCAGTATGAAATACTCGACACGCCTGCCGAAGAAGACTTTGATGATTTGACTAAATTAGCAGCACAGATTTGTCAAACCCCAGTGGCGTTGATTACTTTTGTAGACGCATACCGACAATGGTTCAAATCGAAGGTTGGTATGGAAATTACGAATGCCCCACTTGAGGCTGGTTTCTGCCCGTTGACTGTGCAAAAAGGTGATACGTTAATCATTCCAGATACTTTAGCAGATCCACAATTTGCCAAGAATCCAGTCGTTGTCTCACCACCTCACGTTCGGTTTTATGCAGCAGTACCCCTGATCACAAAAGAAGATTATTCCATAGGAACACTCTGTGTACTCGACTTTGTACCGCGTCAACTCGAACAAAAACAAATTGAAGCACTACAAATTCTCACCCGTCAAGTGATGGTGCGATTGGAGGAAGGGCTTTTGACTCGTCGGATGACTCAAAAAACTCAGCACTTAGAGCAAAGTTTAAAAGAACTCACTCACACACAAACCCAACTGATGCACAACGAAAAAATGGTCAGTTTGGGTCACCTAGTTGCGGGAATTGCGCATGAAATTAACAATACACTCAATTTTATCTATGCTAATTTGCCTCACGCCAATCAATACACACAAGATTTGCTGAGCTTAATTAAACTTTACCAGAAATACTATCCCCATCCAGTGGTGGAAATTGAAGCTGCAACAACGGCGATTGACTTCAACTTCATTGAGGAAGACGTATCCAAACTTATGTCTTCAATGACAATTGGAGCTGAGCGCATTCACCAAATTGTCTTACAATTGCGGAACTTCTCACGGGTCGAGCAAGCCGAAAAAACAGCGGTGAATATTCACGAGGATCTTGAAAATACATTGTTGCTCCTTGGACACCGCCTAAACGGTAGATTAGATTATCCGAAGATTACAGTTATAAAACAGTACGCTCACCTGCCTGAAATAGAATGCTATCCTGGGCAGTTGAACCAGGTGTTGATGAATATTCTGACTAATGCAATTGATTCCCTTCGCAGCAATCTCAAGTCAACGATAAACGACCAGCCTACCTTTGACTGGAATCCATGCATTTGGATCACAACGGAAGCTTTAGACTCTGATTATGTTGTGATCCAAATTGCTGACAACGGAGGAGGTATGACACAGAAGACACGCGAAATGATTTTTGACCCATTCTTTACTACAAAACCTGTCGGTTACGGTACAGGTTTGGGTTTGTCGATTAGCTACCAAATTATCAACAAGTGTGGCGGACAATTGACGTGTGTTTCAGCACCAGGACAAGGTGCTAAGTTTGTCATCAAAATGCCAATTCGTGCTTGAATTTCCTTAATCATTATTACAATGAAAGAAGCACCTAACCTCTGGAGTTCTAGCAGTGGGCTTATTTGACGATTTTAATCGGTTTTTGGAAAACCGTTTGGAGGAATTCTTGCGCAATAATCCGCATTTGGAGCTAGAAGCGCTGTTGGAGCAGCTGCGCGAGCAAGAGGAAGACACGTTGAAGCTGATTGCAGATTTACAATTGCAGGAGAAGCGATCGCAAGAGCAAATTCTCTCCACTGCTCAAGAAATCCAAAGGTGGCATATCCGTGTAGAAAAGGCAAAATCTCTGAATAGACAGGACTTAGCGGCGGCTGCAGCACAACGAGAAGCCGCACTCTTGCGCGAAGGAAACCAGCTTTGGGGACAAATGCAAGGAGTGAAAGAACGCATCACCCAAGCCAAGGAACTATTGCGCAAAATTCAACAACGGCGGCAGGAAGTGCAAGCCAAAGCAGCCCAAGCTCAAACAGCCCGTGCTAAGACGAAGGCGCAGCAGCCCTCAGAAACTAGCGGTTGGTGGGGTGCCACTAGCGGCTCTTTTAGTGGACATGACGATTTAGAGGAGAAGTTTCGCCGCTGGGAAACTGAGGAAGAGTTAGAACAAATGAAGCGAAAGATGGGGAAATAATCGGAAAAACACTCGTAGAGCTGTTGTTGGTTGGAGCAATTACAGTATCGGAGTAAAAAGCCCATCCCCTTTTAGCTTCTTCGTCGTAAGCCCCACACCATAGCTGAAAGCTTGGTGCTGGGATATAAGGCGGGGGATACTGGATTTCACATCCGTTCCGTCTCAAACACTACAGGACGTATCAAAGCGCGTAGACCTAGCTTTTAAGCGTTTTCTTGCTGGAGGCAGTAGCGGAAAACGTAGTGGACGCCCACGTTTTCAAAACTCTGCGCGCTACCGTACTTTGAGGATTGAAGGACAAGCTATAACTGTCGAAAGAATAGAGAAAGACTGGTTGTTCTTATCAGTTTCAAAGCTAAAAGGTTGGCTGAAGGTAGGTTTACACCGTTCTTTAGCGGATGGGTTCATTCTCAAAAACATGTTGCTTACCAAGAAATCTGATGGATGCAGTGTTGCATGAGCAAGATTACTTGGCAACTTCAGAAGGGACTAAGCTACCTTCCTTAAAGTCATTCAGGAAATCTGAGAAACGGCTAGCGCTAGTTTCGCGACGCAAAGAAAACAAGACAAAGGGCACTAAAGCGCGTCTAGAGACTGGAGATGTTGGGTTTCACTCCGTTCAATCCAACCTACCGAATAGTAAGGATTTTGAGAATTCGCCAACAGTATCCTTTAACGCAAATGGAGAGGTGGGAGGATGTCAACACCTGTATTTCTTTTTAACTTTTATGATATTAGTATTACTATATATAGCAATCCGTGCAGGAGTTGTAAAACTATTTGTTGAGGTGGGGAACGCTTAATAGGGAACGCTTAACAGGGAAGAAGAATGTACGAATGTGCTTTGTTTTTTCACAAATGAAATAGGACTGCTATAGTATACATATCTACCTCGCGCCTTATAAGTAATATTGGCGTTAAAAAGTATTTTTTGTTACCAGGAATCAGTCAAGTATTTATCTAGTGTGGGTTTCAGCCTATGTTGTTAACCCCTCAGTGGTCATTTGCAATAATCAGAAAAAAATGAAGATTGATTTCTCCTTGGTATCTGTGATCATTCCCGCTTACAACGCAGAGGCTTTCATTGGTCAGACATTGAAATCTGTCTTATCTCAAACTTACAAAAACATTGAAGTTTTAGTTGTTGATGATGGTTCACTAGATAGAACTGTTGAAATTGTAGAATCTTTTGCTGAAAAAGATAGCCGTGTCATTTTAATTAAACAAGCAAATGCAGGGGTAGCGGCGGCTCGTAATTTAGCCATTGAAAAATCTAAGGGTGAATATATCGCTCCAATTGATGCTGATGATATTTGGTATCCCCAAAAACTAGAAAAACAAGTGCAATGCATGTTAAAGGCAGACCAATCTGTAGGATTAGTTTATGCCTGGTCAGCGTTTATTGACGAAGAGAATAAAATTATTGGAGAATACACTTCTTTCTATTATCTGAATATTCCCAGCATAGAGGGATTTGTTTACCCAGCGATGATGTTCACGAACTTGATAGGCAACGCTAGTGTTCCTCTAATTCGCCGTTCTTGTTTTGATAAAATTGGCTTTTACAACTGCAAGCTTAAAGAGCAAAATGCTCAAGGTTGTGAGGATTGGGATATTTACCTGCGTATTGCTGAATGTTATCAATTCCGCGTGGTGCCAGAGTTTTTAATTGGTTACCGTCAGGTAAAAGGAAGTATGTCTAAATCTTATCAGTCAATGGCAAAGTCTTACGATTTGGTCATGGCAAATTCAAAGAAACGGCATCCAGAAATTCCTATTTATATATACAATTGGTCTGCAAGTTCTTTTTATACTTACGTTTTAGATAGAAGTCGAGAACATGGAGACTATTGGAGTACTTTAGTTTGGCTATACAAAGCTATAAAATTAGACTATTCCCCGCTTTTACAAACGTGGGTGTATAGATGCTTTTTTATATGTATTCTGCAATTCGTAGCTAAACCTCTAACATCTTTGATTTTGCCAAAGCATTTTTCTTGGTTACAGGTTCAAGAAAAATTTAAGTACCATAAAGATACAGATATCAATCGAGACACTACACCTGCTGAGATCCAGAAAAAAATACACAAGCCCCAACAAATTCCCTGGAAACCACACGCCAGAATTAGGTGGCGAAGATGGTTATATATTGTGCAGCTTTGTCAGAATTGATCTGAGAGTGAAAACACCAAAGTTACTTCAACAGTTAGTTCATCATTTATTAAACCTTCGGACAAAAAAGTTACATCATGAAAGCGAAGGTAATTAAAACGTTATTGCCATTACTAAAACTATATCCTTGGGCAATTCCAGCAATTGTCACTTTAGGGATATTATCCTCTCTTGCTGAAGGATTGGGGATTAGCTTATTTATTCCGCTTCTACAAAGTTTGGATACAAGCACTCAAACAGCTAGTAGCAATTTTTTAGTCAGGTATCTCAATCGAATATTTATAGACGTTTCACCTAACAGCCGTCTGATAATTATTGCTTTGTGTGTTGTGGGTAGCATTGTTTTGAAAAACTGCCTGGCTTATGGCAACGGAATTTTGTTTGCTTGGTTAAATTCGCGAATTGGTCATCGATTGCGTTCGGGAATTTTTCAGCAATTTTTGAGTGTCAGCTATAGTTTTTTAGAAAGTAACGAATCTGGGAAGTTGATGAATATTCTGGCTAGCGAAACATGGCGAACTAGTCAGGCTTTAGCAACTTTTGTAGGATTAATTATCACGACCTCCACGATTACTGTTTATTTGGTTATTTTGTTGCTTATTTCATGGCAACTTACTCTACTCGTTTCTATTTTGATGGTGCTAATTTCCCTAGGTATCCAGTTTATAACGCGTTCTGTAAAAACCTTGGGTGAACAAGCAGTAGAGGCTAATTCTACTCTTGCTACCCGAATGTGGGAAGGGTTTGCCGGGATGAAGGTGATCCGAGCTTTTGGGCGTGAATTTTATGAGCAAGAGCGTTTTAACACGGTATCAAAAAAGGTAAGTCGTACTTTTTTTAAACTCGATGTACTCTCTGGCTCTGTCGGTCCTTTTTCTGAAGTTTTATCGGTTATTCTATTAATGTGTATTTTGGTAATTGCACTGTTGCAAGACCGAAGTTATCTACCTACTTTACTGACTTTTATTTTTATCCTCTATCGCTTACAGCCGCAAGTGAAGCAGTTAGATAGTGCGCGTGTTGGTTTGATGGCTTTGACAAGTGCTGTAGATGAAGTCATGTCCCTTTTAGACGACTCTGATAAACCTTATATCCGCTCTGGTCATATTCCCTTTAACAGTTTGAAGCAAGGAATATATTTAGAAAGAGTAAGCTATAGTTACAACTCTGAAGAAAAACCTGCCCTGCAAGATATTTCAATTTGTATTCCCTCAGGTAAAACCACTGCTATGGTAGGTCGTTCGGGTGCAGGTAAATCAACATTAATTGGCTTAATATGCCGTTTTGATGATGTGACATCCGGAAAAATTTATATTGATGATTATTCCTTACAAGAATTACAATTAACTGACTGGCGCAATCAAATTGCCATTGTTAGTCAAGATGTCTACATGTTTAGTACAACAGTGCTGGAGAACATTGCTTATGGTCGGTTAGATGCTACAGAAAACGAAATTATTGCAGCTGCAAAACTGGCGAATGCCCATGAATTTATTAGTCAACTTCCCCAAGGTTATGACACGAAGGTGGGCGATCGCGGACTTCGCCTCTCTGGAGGACAGAGACAACGCATTGCCCTAGCCCGCGCTATTGTCCGCAACCCACAAATTCTGATTCTGGATGAGGCAACGAATGCTCTTGATAGTATTTCCGAACACTTGATACAAGAAGCCCTCAACACCCTCAGTCAAAATCGTACAGTGATTGTCATCGCCCATCGTCTATCTACCATTGAACAAGCCGATCAGATTATTGTGCTAAACGAGGGACAAGTTATAGAACAAGGTAATCTTCAACAGTTACTCTCGCAAGACGGAATATTTACTCAACTTTATAACTTGCAATACCGCAATGCTCAGACTTTTTGAAAGCTAGATAAGCGTTTTATGCCCTACACCATCATCGAAATTGAAGTCACCCAACCTTTCCCTACTATACTACTAAAGGAAAGTGATATAGGTATTGGGTTGATTGTGCGACGTAAAGATAAGCCCATCGGCTTTTTAATGCAAGCACTACCAGTAAAAAGCGTGCTTTTCCCAGAAGATTTAGCGCAATTAATTACCAAAGAAGTCGGAACTAAACTACTTCAGGAAAGTATACGAGAAGAATTGATACCTCCTGCTGTCAATTTGGTTGAGTTTCCATCACTTACAGTCGCAATTTGTACTAAAGACCGTCCGGAAAATTTGGCTCGCTGTTTACAATCTTTACTAAATTTACAAACGTCAGTTTCCAAATTAGAAATTTTGGTAATCGATAATGCTCCTTCTAATGAACGCACCCAAGAATTGGTAGCATCATTACCAGGCATACACTACGTTATTGAACCAAAACCAGGTTTGGACTTTGCACGAAATCGCGCTTTGCACTCAGCAACCGGTGAGCTTTTAGCTTTCCTCGATGATGATGTCGTTGTAGATCGGAAATGGCTAAAAGGTCTCATGGAAGCATGGGCAGAAAATTGCGATGCTGCTGCTTTTACAGGACTGGTGTTACCTTATGAGTTAGCTACAGAAGCGCAAATTTTATTTGAACAAAGAGGCGGCTTTCGTCGCGGCTTTGAGAAAATTCGCTATGGTCAAGTTTTAGCTGGGAATCCCTTGCACCCCTGTGGAGCAGGAATCTTCGGCGCAGGTTGCAATATGGCTTTTCACCGAGAAATTTTACTCAAATTAGGCGGCTTTGATGAGGCTCTTGATACAGGAGCACCCCTTCCAGGCGGTGGCGATTTGGATATTTTTTATCGGATAATTCGAGCAGGTTATCCACTCGTATACGAACCTCAATATTTGGTGTTTCACCAACATCGTCGGGAATATGAAAAACTGCTTCGCCAATATTGGACTTGGGGTTTGGGCTTCATGGCTTTTGTGGTTAAGTCCTACCAAAGTGATCCTGGACAACGTTCTCAGTTGCGCCGTCTTGTCTGGTGGTGGATCAAAGACCAGTTGAAGCAATTTAAAGATAGTTTGAGGAGCCGCCATGTCTTACCTCCAACAATGATTTTAGCTGAATTTTGGGGTGGTATTTTGGGACTATTAGGGGAATATCCCCGCTCTTTAAGGCGTATTGAGCAAATTAGGAGGAAATTTTCGTGACTACTTTTGCTCCCTATAAAATTCTGCACATTAAGCTGAGTGAAGGTATCCCCACACTAACTGCTGAAGCAAAGTATCAAGGTATATATGCGGTTTTTTGGTGGTATGACATCCCCCTTGGTCATCAGGAAATTCCAGCAAATGAGTTGCCAATGTCTGCACACTCACTGTACAACCTGGTTGTGCAAACGATTACTCCAGCAGTGGGCGATCGCCTTTTAGACCACGGTTTCAAAGCACCTTTACCTGTCATTTCTGAAAATCCTTCACGGGATACACCTGTTGATTTTCACGCTTTGATGGCATTGCAGCAACCGCTCAAGCAACTGCAAGAACAGTGTTCACAGCCTGTAAGTGGTTCTGTTTCCGTGATAGTCTGTACGCGCAACCGACCAGAACAGTTAGCGCAATGCTTGCGATCGCTTTCATCTTTGTCTCAACGTCCAGAACAAATCTTAGTTGTAGATAATGCTCCTGCTGACGATGCTACACGTCAGGTGGTTGCCCAAATGTCCGGTATTGAGTACATCTTAGAACCCCGTCCGGGGCTAAGCGTAGCCCGTAATACTGGTATCCGCCACAGTACAGGCGACATTATTGCCTTTACTGATGATGATGCGATCGTACATCCTGACTGGAGCATGCGATTGCAGCAAGGCTTTAATGACTCTAAAGTTATGGCTGTTACTGGGTTAATGCTACCCGCAGAACTAGAAACAGAAGCACAATTAATTTTCCACAAAGGTTCTGCTGGTCCCGGTTGGGGATACCGCGCCCTCACTTTTGACACTCAGTTCTTTGAGGAGATGAAGCACCGAGGTGTCCCCGTTTGGCGTATTGGTGCAGGAGCGAACATGGCGTTTCGGCGCAAGGCTTTTGAGCGAGTAGGGTACTTCGACGAACGGCTCGGAGCAGGCGCTTCCGGATGTAGTGAGGATTCAGAATTCTGGTACAGAATTCTCGCTGATGGCTGGATTTGTCGCTATGAACCAACAGCTGTCATTTACCACTACCATCGCAGTGACTTAGATAGCTTAAAATACCAAGCATATCAATATATGCGCGGTCATGTGGCAGCACTTTTAGTGCAGTTTGCTAACTACAAACATTGGGGCAATCTGCGTCGGCTGTTGATCGCTTTGCCTAGGTACTATGCAAAGCAGCTTTTACGCGAGATCAAAAGAGGTTTTAAACCCAGGCACAGTTCACTATTGTCGGAGATTGCCGGTTGTCTAGCTGGAGTCAAGTTCTACATTGACAACAAGAAGGCTCCAGCTTGGCACGTGCTCCCCAATACACCAAATCATCACCAGAATACAGAGAAAATCAAGTTAAAAGCATAAGCATGTCTAATTTATTACCCCAAGAAATTGATAATTATGTATCTATCGATCTGGTTATCTGTACCTACAATAATGCGGCGCTACTGGATCGAGCATTAACAGCAATTTCAGAACAGCAAGTTCCAACTAGCGTTAAGTGGACTGTTCTAGTAGTCAATAACAACTGCACGGATGAAACCTCACAAGTTGTGGACAGATATATCCAATCTCAGAAAATACCATACCTGTCTACAGTCTTTGAACCAAAGCAAGGTTTGAACCATGCACGCCATTGCGGTGTTGAGAACACCACTGGTGATTGGATTGCTTTCGTTGATGATGACTGTATGTTAGACGCAGACTGGGTAGCCGAGGCAGCCAAATTTGCCTTCTCACATCCTGAGTGCGGCGCGTTCGGTGGCAAAGTCATTTTAGATTGGGAAACACAACCTCCGGCTTATGTGTTGAAGTATGGATACTCATTTGCCCAACAGGATCATGGCATGAGTGTTACACAACCTAATTGTTTAGTAGGTGCGGGATTAGTGATTAACAGAAAGGCAATTTTAGATACCCAGTGGTTGAACAAGCAGTTTTTGAGCGATCGCATCGGTAAAAAGCTGGTATCTGGCGGAGATGTCGAAATTGTTTTACGAATCCGCAGTGCTGGATATGATATTTGGTACAATCCTGCCTGTAAATTAATGCACTTCATTACCGCCAGACGTATTGAACACAAATACCTTATTAATATCAACTACGGTCTAGGTATCAGCCAGCTAATGAGTAATACTTTAGTCTGGCATAGTTCATATTTTAGTTGGTTGTTTGAGTCAGTATTTTCAACTTTTCTATCTTGCCTTGATGTCCTCAAGCAAGCTTTAAAAATAGCAGTGGGACGTGGCTATATGGAGGGCGTAGAAATTCCCATTGTCTGGGCTTTTGTACGCGGCAAATGGGCAGGAATAGTAAGAATTATTTGCATGGACATGCAAGAACGCCGCTCCTTATTAGGAGCCGCTAAATTAGCATCCTCAAATAATTAAAAAACCAAACACATTTTGCCTGAATTACCCAATTCTATGTCCAAAATATGAAATCAAAAAATCTTAAAAATATGCTCACTGTATCACAAAAATTCAATCAAGCTGGCAAAGCACCTTTAGGAGAATTTCTCGCTTGTAATCCTTTTCCTGAACCCTTAACGATAGGTTTCTTTTACCGGGAAAAAATGCGTGCTATTCACCGCATAACTCCTGATAAATCTTTTCAAGACATTCTAGAAGTTGGGGGTGGTCAAAGTGGTTTAACTGCTTTGTTATATCCTCAAGCACAAATTACTAACATAGATTTCAATCCCGAATACGCTCAATCACCCTGTAATCAGCAGGAAAGAGTACGCTTTGTGTGTGGTGATGCAACTGCTTTACCTTTTGCAAATCAGTCCTTCGATGCTGTGACAATGTTTGACCTTTTAGAACATGTACCAGACGATAAAAAGGCAGTATCAGAGGCTTTGCGAGTTTTGCGTCCTGGTGGTTTTCTCCTAATTAGTACTCCCAATGAAAACTGGCGGTTTCCCTACTACAAATTAATGAAATCTATCTGCCCTAGTGAAACAGATATTATGGCGGAATGGGGTCATGTCCGACGTGGCTACACTTTAACAGAACTCAAGGCTTTAATAAATTTGCCATGTCAGCAGTCTGCCACTTTTATCAATCCTCTCACGGTTTTGGGTCATGATATTGCATTTTCCAGCTTATCTTATCGTTGGCGTAAATTGTTATGTAGAATGCTTAGCCCGCTGACATGGATGAGTTATTACTTGCACAAACCACATTTCAAAGGTACAGAAACTGCGTCAACTTGGCAAAAATAAAATGAACACCCAGCCACAACCAGCGATCGCTTTACTACATTGGGGCGACTTAATTGAAGATTTTTTGGATAGCATTGGTGTTTCTTTCGAGGCGTTCTGCAAAGAGATGACAGGCGGCTGGTTGTTCGGATACATTGAGGCTTTGAAGCTGGCTGGTGTGCGGACAGTATTGTTTTGTATTTCCGCTCATGTCACTGAACCGATGCGCTACATTCACGCGCCTACAGGTGCGACTATCTGTGTATTACCAGTTCCCAAGATTTATCAAGTTATTCGTCGTCCGATGCTTAACCCCTATGGATGGACTGTTAAGGATGTTTTCGGGGATGTGCATGGAGTTCGTCAGCGCTTGTATGCAGTGCTAAGGGATGTAGCTCCTTACTTGGCTACACCATTAATCGAACTAGCCCGTGAACTGCGACGCGAAGGTTGCCAAGCTATTCTCTGCCAAGAGTACGAATATGCTCGCTTTGACGCTTGCGTATTGTTGGGGCAATTGATGCGTTTGCCAGTGTTTGCCACTTTCCAAGGAGGTGACTTTCAACTCTCGCGCTTGGAACGTCCTTTGCGCCCTCTCACAATACGGGCTTGCGCTGGTTTGATTGTGGCTACCCAAACCGAGGTGCAGCGGGTACAGTCCCACTACGGTGTACCATCTGCAAAACTGGCACGGATTTTTAACCCAATAGATGTAGCGAATTGGCAGGCAATTGATCGTGCTGAAGCTAGGGCAGCGCTAGGCATCCCACACGATGCTCAGGTAGTAGTATGTCACGGACGCATTGATATACACCGCAAGGGATTGGATATTTTACTAGAAGCATGGGAACAGGTTTTGCGTGATAGCTTCGCTGCTGCGCGGAGCGCAGATCGCCCTGAACGAGACTTGCGACTGGTGCTTGTAGGAACAGGTACTGATGCAGACAAGTTGCGCCAACGTATTGCCCAGATGCAACTGTCGGGGGTGATGTGGAGAGATGAGTATGTGCGCGATCGCACTACAATTCTACGTTATCTGTCGGCTGCTGATGTTTATACTCTCTCTTCTCGACATGAAGGTTTTCCCGTAGCGCCTATCGAAGCTATGTCCTGTGGTTTACCCATAGTAGCAACTGATGCGCCTGGAGTAACCGATATCCTGGAGGGTGGCGAAGCGTCGGGGGGGTTAGTGGTACCGCGTGGCGACTCAATGGCGCTCGCTTTAGCCCTCGCTCGTGTCCTCGACAACGAAACTTGGCGACACGAACTCAGCAAGCGTGCGCGGTGTCGGGCAGCGGAGTGCTTTTCCCTTGAGGCAATTGGCAAGCAACTGCGTGACTTTTTAATGAGTTGAGGAATCTGAGGTGACTGACAGCACCCTCCGGGTATCTCCTAACTAATACCATTTTGGATTTTGGATTTTGCGAAAAGTTTGAGCGGAGGTTTCCTCCGCTCAAAGCTTTTCAAGACGGATTTTGGATTGTAAAAGACTTACTGGTAATCGCTTTTAGCTTTTCATCTGTCGCATTCTTTTTTCAAATTGGTATAAGACAGTGCTATTGTTTCACCGAATGAACTTCAAGCTTTCAGCTTTTTGCATAAAGAAATCAGTGAAGATACTCATAATAGTGCGCTGACGCAATTTGATATTAGCATTAATTGACATACCTGATTGCAGTGGGAGTTGACGGTCATGAATCAACACTGTTTGTCTATCCAAGCGCACTTTTGCAGGAAAACGGTAGAAATTATAAACTTGGTCTGGAGGTAAAGCATCTGAACCAATTGAAATGAGCTCGCCCTTGATATCACCATACTGTTGGAAAGGAAACGAATCAATTCTCACATCGACATTCTGTCCTTCTTTGACAAAGCCGATGTCGCGGTTGGTGATGTAGACTTTGGCAACTAAGTTATCTTTAGGAACAATTTTCAGAATTGGTTCGCTAGAGTTAACCACAAATCCTGGAGTCTTGGCTTTGAGTTCAAAAACAGTGCCCTCCACCGGAGAGGTTATTTTCTGATATTTCAAGGTAGATTGCGTCTGACTTATTTGGCTGTCAATCTCGTTGATTTTTTTTTGGTTTTCTAGAATTACCTTGGTAAGTTGGCTGTCAATTTCAGCGATGCTCTTGTCATTTGCCGTCATTCGTGACAGTATGTCTTCTTTGGATAAAGCCTCAGTATTACGAAGTTTTTCTTGTGCCTGAGTAATTGCTAACTTTAATTGCTGCTGTTCTCTCGTCAATCGGACAACCTCTGCCTGGGATTTGAGAACTTCCTGCCGCTGTGTCAAGAACCTCATCCGGGGTAACGCGCCCGCTTTCATCACCGGTTCCATATCGTTGAGAATTTTTTGATTAATTGCCAGCACATCTTTAGCACTGGCTAACTCTAACTGGTTTTGGCTCAATTTATCTTGCGTCTTTTCCTTTTCTAACTGAGTGTCAGCCAAGCGCGAACTGAAATCCAACTGGCGACTTCGCAAGCGCAATTGTTGATCTTGAGTTAGAACAACTCCTGTAGTAGAACCGTTTAACTGCGATCGATAAACCTGATTTTCAGCAACTATTGCGGCGCGACTCTGGGTTAAGGAGGCGATTTCTGGTCGAATTTTGAGTGTTGCCTCATGGTTGAAGATTGGTGAGACACGCTGCGTGAGATGGCGGCGGTAAAATTCGTTTTCTTGCAGTAAGGCGGCGCGATTTTTTTGGAATGATATAAGCTGTGCCTGTGCCGTGGTTTGTTCTAGGCTAATCAGCAGTTGACCTTTCTTGACTTGCTCACCATCTTTAACGTGAATCAGCTTGACAACACCACCAACAGGAGCCTGAATATCGGTGACTGCACCTTGTGGTTCTAGCTTACCACTAGCGGGAATTGCCTCATCAATTTTAAACACCGATGCCCAAATGACTGTAAAAATGGTAACACCAGTAATTCCCCAGGCGATAGTTCGTGACCAAATAGGAGATTGTTCTAGAATAACAGGCTGGTCAAATTGAGGGAGGGAGGGAGGGGAAGAGGGGGAGGGAGGGAGTGAGGGTGTAGGGGAATTAGCTTTTCCATTATTAATGCTCATATTTTGCCTTGTTTTTATGAAGAGTAAGTGTGGAATTGAGGAAGTTATCTTGATGAATTTAAGAATGATGCGTACAGTAGAATTTGTTAAGAATGAAATAAAAATGATAAGAACATCTATAAAAAATCAGAATGATTTAGAGGTTTATAACTTAGCATTTGAAGGAGCCATGAAAATTTTTGAATTATCTAAAAAGTTTCCTGTTGAAGAAAGATATTCTATGACTGATCAAATTCGTCGCTCGTCACGGTCTGTCTGTGCTAATTTAGCGGAAGCATGGCGTAAGCGTATGTATGAAGCTGCATTTGTAGCCAAGTTAACCGATTCTTCATCTGAAGCAGCCGAAAGTCAAACATGGATTGAATTTGCTGTTAAATGCAATTATTTAGATGTTGAAGCTGGACGAGAACTCTACAAAATCTATAATTCAATTCTCGATATGCTAGTTTCAATGATTCACAACTCACATCAATGGATCATCCCTCCCAATAACAACAAATAACTCCCTCTTTCCCTCACTCCCTCCCCCCTGCCTCTTGTTGCTGATACAAACAGTAGTAATAACCTTTGAGCGACATTAATTCTGCGTGGGTTCCCTGTTCCACCACTGCGCCTTGATCCATCATCAGAATCACGTCGGCATTGCGGATGCTACTTAATCGGTGAGTTATAAAAAACACTGTAATGTCTTTGAAGGCTGACGCCAAGTTGCGGCAGACTTGTGCTTCTGCATTGTAGTCTAAAGCGCTTGTGGCTTCATCAAGGATAAGCAATTGGGGATTTTGCAGGACGGTGCGGGCGATCGCAATCCTTTGTCTTTGTCCCCCAGAAAGCCCTGAACCCCGCTCACCCACAGATGTGTTGTAGCCGTTGGGCAATGACATGATAAAATCATGAGCATAAGCAATCTTGGCAGCAGTAATAATCTCTTCATCACTAGCATCAGGATACGCTAAAGCAATGTTTTCTCGCACTGTCCCGTCAAACAACAAGGTATCTTGTAGCACCATCCCAACCTGACGCCGCAAAGAATAAAGTTCCACTTTGCTGATGTCGTAACCATCTATCAAGATTTTCCCTGACTTGGGTTCATAAAGTCTTTGTAGCAATTTTAGCAGTGTACTTTTCCCAGAACCACTTTGACCGACAACGCCTACAAAGGAACCAGCAGGGAAATCTAGGTTAATGTTGGTCAGTTGCAAAGGAGCATTTGCACGAAAGCCGAAGGAGAGATTTTCGTAGCGGACGTTCCCTTGAATGGCAGGCATAAGGATATTTTGACGTTCACCTTCTGTTTCTTGGGGTGAGTCGAGAATATCGCTGAGACGTTCTAGAGACAGGGCAGTTTCTTGGAAATTTTGCCATAGTTGCACTAAGCGTAGCAGAGGGCTGGTGACATAGTTGGAAATGATGCGAAAAGCGATGAGTTGTCCTAAGGTGAGTTGCCCGTTGAGGACAAGATATGCTCCCACCCACAGCACCAATAGACTGGAAAGTTTATTGAGGAAATTGCTTAAAGAACCAGCAGTCGTTTGAGTAGAAATAGTCTTGAAGCCAGCACTGATATATCGGGCGTAGCGTTCTTGCCATTGCCAACGCGATCGCATCTCCAAATTTTGCGCCTTGACTGTCTGCATCCCCGCCATCACTTCCACCAAGTAGGAGTGTGTCTCGGCGTTGCGTTCGGCTTTTTCATGCAACTGTCGCCGCATGACTGGAGAAACCAACAGGTTTAACAAGGCAAACAGCGGTACTGTTGCCAGTGCGACTAAAGACAGCAGCCAGCTATAAATCCCCATCACAAAGATGTAGATCACTGAAAACACCGCATCCATCACCACCGTTAAAGCCGTACCTGTCAAGAAAGAACGGATGTGTTCGAGTTCATTGATTCGCGTAGCCAAGTCGCCCACGGGACGACGATCAAAATAAGATAAGGGCAGACGCAACAGGTGATTAATGACTTCAGAACCTAGCGATAAGTCAATGCGGTTAGTAGTATCCACAAACAAATGAGTGCGGACATTAGTGAGTACCGCTTCCACCACCGACACCACAATCAAAAAGATACCAAAAACTGTCAGGGTATCGGGGCTGTTACCAACCAGCACTTTGTCGATAATCACCTGTGTCACCAAGGGATTCACCAATCCAAAAATTTGCACCACGATAGAAGCAATTAGCACTTCAATCAATACCTTACGGTGGCGACGTAATGCAGGCACAAACCACGAAAGACCAAACCGCGACTTAGGCGTTTCTTTTGTCGGTTGCAGCAGCAGCACTTCGCCTGCTTGTCCCCAGGTTTCGGCAAAGTCTCGTGATTTGCGGCGTATCAGTCCCATTTCGGGAACCGCGATTAATAATTCCTGGTTGCTGGTTTTGTAGATGATGGCAAAACTATCTTGCCAGGAAATCATCACCGGAGGTTGCAAGCGGCTGACAGCAGATGCGGGAATCTTGACTATTTGGGTTGTCAACCCCATCAACTCTACTACTGCAGCGCAAAATTGCAGAGATATACTGCTGCTGTGTTCATACTGTTTTGTCACAACCCGTCGCAGCATATCTCGGCGGAAAGGAATATTAAAATACTGACTCAACATTTGGAAACATGCCAAGGATGCATCCACCGGACCTCGTGCCCGAATATAGGGGTATTTTGTCCCTTTAGACTGCTTGGCTGATTCTGGTTTTGTGGCAATCTCTGGGGCGTAAGGAATTTCTCCTAGCCAAGAATCTGCTGTTATTAGCGTTGCTGGGCTTTCTGGTAGTGCTGGGAACAAAGATTTGGGTAAACCCACCAGACGCATAGTTGCGTTGAGGTACAGTTTGGGGTTGCTATCCAACTCTAAACAGCTACCTACCGGAAACTCAGCCAGAGAATCACTGCTAACCAGCCACAGCCGTTGGGGGTCTAATGGCCTTTTGGATACTTTCCCCGCACCAAGTGTGAGCACAATAGCATCTTCCCAAGCAGTTCGCGATAGTCTAACTAAATCAGTTTTGCCATCAGCCCGCCGACTCAGTTCTTCGCCCAACAATTCATGCACTTCTACTAAAGCTGCATTTTGGTGCAACGCCTTTGCAAAAGCCGACTCCTGCTTGAGGAGACTGAGAAAATCGGCGATCGCGAGATTAAAGCAAATTACTTCTGTGGAGGCGATCGCTGTTTCACAAGCTACAGCCCGCACATGACTCACCCAACCCACAACTTCTCCTGGTTGCAGCAACTTCAAAGTGTCAGGTTTTTCTGTGCGCTTGTCGAAGCCTAAGAGGCGGGCTTGTCCAGAGTAGATAATGCTAATCTGCTCAGGCATAGCTTCCCGTGTTGCTATCACTTGTCCCATGCGATAGCGTAAAAATTGTACTTTTGTTAATAGATTTTCTAATACATTCTCAGGTAGATGTTTGAAAGGAAATACATCTGTAAAAAATTCTTTAATATCAATAGAAGTATTTGTGATCATATTCAACACGAATTTTTTAAAATCTCTCTTTATACCAATTTGAAAAAAGAATGCGACAGATACACAGTTTCAAACCCTCGTTATCTTAAGCTTTCTTAATTTTGAATTTTGAATTGGTATTACTACCCCTGCTCGCTTCTAGGCGGCGATGCTCCCTCCGGGAGGTGCGCCAGGTGCGTTCGCAGATTTTGCCTGTGGTTGTTTGCGAGTTGTTCCCATCCAAGCTTTGTCTGCATCTGGCAATTGGTTAATTTGTTCTTGCAGCCAGCCTTCAAACAATTCCCGTAACAAACGCTGGCGCATAAATGCGTCTAACTGTACGGGAATAAATTTTTCTAAGCGTACAATCACGAAACACTCACTAAAGGGCGCGGGATGCCAAAGTTGTCCTGGTTGACTGACTTGGAGTTGCTTTGCTAAACCTGGGTGTAACGTCCCTAATTCAACAGGTCCAATGAGTCCGCCTTTTTCTGCTTCTGGTCCAGTGGAGTAGTTGTGAGCAAGTTCTGCAAAGCTTTGCTCACCACCTAGAATGCGAAAATACAGCTCTTGGACAACGCCTGCGTCTTGGGTTCTAATCATGGAATATATAACTTGATCAAGCTGCTTTTTGCGCTGGAGAAAGTAAGATTCCAGTTTGTGTCCCCAAGTCGCCCGCTGGAATTTCTCAATTCTTAATCTGCGGGTTGCTAATGCTTGGAATTGAGGATGGTTAATACCGTAACGTTTGAGCCATGCTTCGTGTTCAGCGGCGCTATTTATTTGATGCTGTTTTAAGAACTGCTGACAAGCGGCAGCTGTTTCTTCTCGGGTGCAGGTTATGGATGCAATGGCACCTTCAATAATCATCTCCCGCAACAGTTGTGGCAGCATCTGATATTGAATGAGCAGAGGAATCAGTTCCTCACCAGTCATAGTCTGATTACCAATTTCTAGCGCATAACCCATATCCTGCATGACTCCTTCATAATGTAAATTTAACTGTTGCTTGTTGTCTTTTTAATGACTTTTTAAGGATTTGCTGGTGAATCAAGCGATTTTTTACAAAAACTACAATCTTTGTCTAAATACAGCCACTGTTGGTCAATAAGTGGTACCATATTATCTATAAAGTCAGCTCTTCCTTACAAAGGTGTGAGTTGATGTGTATTTAGGTAAGTTTTGGTTCAATCAGAGGGTAAACCTCTGATTTGAACCTTTCTAGACCTGTTAAAAGTTTATTGGCAATTCTCTGTCGCTGTGCTTCAAGTTAAGATTCAAGAGAAAAAGGTTGGGTATCCCTAAATCTTTTTTACTGTAAAACAAGTGTATAGTGTGTAACTCTTGATATCGTCACAGAATTGCATACTTTCACTATTACCCAGGAAATTTATTTCTGAACGCATAGTTAGGATGAGTACAAATAGTGTAAGGAAAATCCATTGTAGAAGCGCGGCGATCGCCGCGCCCCTAGGTTGTCAACCTAATGAACAGAAGTTGACATCAACATGGCCTTAAACCAGAGCAATATCGAGACTGGTTAAGAAACCAGCTGGCTTGTTCTCAATGGTAGCGAATTGAGTTCCTTGGAAGGACAACGCACCATTGTTGGAGTTGTAGCTAAACTGGCTGGTGGAACTCGCGCCAAACCCAGATTTAGAAATTTGGATTTTGTCGCCCTCCACGTAGCTAAAGTCTTTGATGATGTCAATGCCTTCAAACTTGGAGTTGAAGACAAATTTATCTGCGCCAGCACCACCCCAGAGGTGGTCGTTACCATAACCACCTTCTAAGGTGTCGTTGCCTGCTTCACCATATAGCTTGTCATTGCCAGAACCACCGTTGAGGTAGTCATTACCGTTGTAACCATACAGGGTGTCGTTTCCGGCTTCCCCGTAGAGTTTGTCGTCACCTGTCCAACCGTCTAGGGTGTCGTTGCCGTACCAACCATACAGGGTATCGTTGCCAGCGCCGCCATCAATGTAATCGTCACCGTACCAGCCATCTACGTAATCGTTGCCGCCCTTGGCGTAAACCTTGTCATTGCCACCCTTGGCGTAAATTGAATCAGCGTACTCGGTGCCATTGAGTGTGTCGTTGTACTCAGTACCGTTGATGATCGCCATGTGAGTTTCTCCTTAAAAATGTGACGTTAATGTGTTACTAGGTAAGTTGCGGTTCAATGAGAAGTAAGCTTTCGATTTGAACCTTCATTTATCTATTCACTCCTAGTTCGAGTATTTACGCAACTCTCTGAAAATCTTTACATTCCTTATCATTTTTGATTCAGCCATTGCAAATGCTGTGGCAGTAATTGAGCTAAGGCATAATTTTCTTGGATAGTTTTTCTTGCCTTAGTTCGTATTGAGGACATATAGTCCGGATGATTGAACACTTCTTCTAAGCGCTCAGCAATTTCTTGGGGAGAAAAAAAGTCTACCAACAGTCCATTACTTCCATCTTTGATAACTTCCGTGACTGGAGAAGTTTTATACCATAAGTCCTGTGGACTTGCCCTCAAGGGCGCGGTAGCGTCTTTGAAGAAGAGGGTTCAGTCTTGTGTTGTGCCTGATAAGAAATCCAGCAAAGTGCCGTAATAAATAACTATCACAACGACTATGGCTTTTGCCGCTATCTGCAAATTGGACATTTGTGTAGCAGCAAAAGCCTTGGCTTGTATGAAGATTGGGGTAGTGACAACCATAATTGTTCCCTTTGTTGCTATTTGTAGAGGCGCAGCGATCGCCAAGAGCAGTGAGTTTCCCCCAATCTGCCTTTGGGCGGCTCCTGGAGGGAGCAACGCTGCGCCCCTAGGTTGTCAACCTAATGAAGTGAAGTTGACATCAATAGCCTTTTAAACCAGAGCAATATCGAGACTGGTTAAGAAACCAGCAGGCTTGTTCTCGATGGTAGCGAATTGGGTTCCTTGGAAGGACAACGCACCATTGTTGTAGTTGTAGCTAAACTGGCTGGTGGAACTAGCGCCAAACCCAGATTTAGAAATTTGGATTTTGTCGCCCTCCACGTAGCTAAAGTCTTTGATGATGTCAATGCCTTCAAACTTGGAGTTGAAGACAAATTTATCTGCGCCAGCACCACCCCACAGTACGTCATTGCCATAACCACCTTCTAAGGTGTCGTTGCCTGCCTCACCATACAGGGTGTCATTGCCATAACCACCGTTGAGGTAGTCATAACCGTAGTAACCTAACAGGGTATCATTGCCGTCACCGCCGTAGAGATGATCGTCACCGTTCCAGCCGTCTAGGGTATCGTTGTCTGCCTCACCATACAGGTAGTCGTTACCGTCGCCACCATTGAGGTAGTCATTGCCAGTCCAGCCTAAGAGAGTATCGTTGCCAGCCTCACCATACAGGGAGTCGTCACCTGTCCAGCCATCGACGTAATCATTGCCAGCGCCAGCGTAAACGATGTCATTGCCACCCTTGGCGTAAACGATGTCATTGCCAGCTTGGGCGTTGATGGAATCATTTCCGTCAGTACCATTGATTACAGGGTAGAATTTTCCATTTTGCCAGGTACCGTTGTCGTTATAGGGAGTACCGTTAATAACAGCCATGAGATTTTCTCCTTAAAAAATGTGATTTTGACGTGTAACTAGGTAAGTTGTGGTTCATTCAGAGCTAAGCCCGTGATTTGAACCTTGATTTACTTATCGGAGGTTGTTCGGAGTTTTACGCAAATCTTCAAAAATTTCTTTTGTCTTTTACGTAATTTTCCTTGATCCCTCATTTACTTATTCAGGGGTTGTTTGGAGTTTTACGCAAATCTTCAAAAGAAATTTCTTTTATCTTTTACGTGATTTTCCTTGATCCCTCATTTACTTATTCAGGGGTTGGTAGAACAATTACGCAAGCTTTGAAAAACATTTACATTTCTTGACAAAATTTTCCTATGGAGCACACGAATGCCAAGTTGCTACTTTAAGCGGTAATAAACTAAGCTTTCTTCACTGATAAGCTATGCCCAAATTTAATTACAATCAATTGATAGCGCCATTTCCGGATTTGAGGCAAAATCTTTACAACTGTTTTGAGCAGCATACTGACAGTATTATGGATTTGCTTGATCCTAAATCGGGGAACACGAAGCGCGAGTTCTATCGCCGAGTTATCATTAAATCCCTGCAGAATCCAGGAAAATCACCTGGTCGAATCCAAGGTCAGGTTCAACCGAGTTGGATTAAGCATCCAGGAGGGAATAACAAGTCAAAATTTACACCTAAAACATCTGCTACCGCGTAAATTTATTTAACTTGGAGTTATTTTTATCTGTTCCAAAATTGACTGAGATGATTTGTGCTGTGATTTTTTTGTTCGCGAAACTATTCCGCGAACCCTTATGATTTGTCCAAAGTCCAAAAACTAGTACCCTTAACTTTTTGTTTCAGATTTTTGTAATTCTTCAACAGAATCCGAAATTGTAAACGAAGGTGAATTATCAAGCAGGATTTGTTGGGGTGATGCTTCACTTGCATGACTTAAGTAGGAGCCAAAAAGCTTATCGTAATTAGAAGCAACAGCTAAAAATGTCCCACCTAAAATATATATAGGAAGAGGTAAGTTAAATTCTTTAACCCAATCAAACAGTTCTGCTACAGCAAACAGTACCAAAAAGCAGGCTAGCCAAACTCTCATATTTTTACCCCTGAAATTTTAACAACTTTATTAATTTTGACGCTCCCACACATAAGTGAAAACATGGCATTTTGCTGGTTGTCATCAACAACGTGCTTCAAAATATATCTATTATAAAGATATCAGCCTGAAAACCCAAAACGAATGTAACACAAAGCACATCGAAAAATGACTGATAATTCCGCACAAGATACAAACACTACTACCGCCTTCCGACGTTCATAGCGCGGAGTGATTCATCTGTCCAACCAATCCAAAATCCCAAATTCCCAAGAAAGCGGATTTCACCACCGAACCAGTCCAAAATCTAAAATCTAAAATCTAAAATTGAATGACTGACGCATTTGCACCACTTGTAGGACAACAGCAAGCAGTGGAATTACTGCTACAAGCCGTAGTAAAAAAACGTATTGCTCCAGCATATTTGTTTGTTGGTTCAGATGGTGTAGGACGGAGTTTAGCAGCACGGTGCTTTGTGGAATTGCTCTTCAGTCCACATCAAAACCGCGTGCGTCAAGGAAACCACCCAGATTTGTTGTGGGTGCAGCCAACTTATTTGCATCAAGGACAACGACTGACAGCAACAGAAGCAGCAGAAAAAGGACTTAAGCGCAGAGCACCGGCTACAATTCGCTTAGAACAAATTCGGGAAATTACTGCATTTGTGAGCCGTTCGCCGTTGGAAGCACCCAGACAAGTGGTTGTGCTAGATCAAGCAGAAACTATGGCGGAAGCTGCAGCAAATGCTTTGCTTAAGACTTTGGAAGAACCAGGACAGACAACGCTGATTTTAATCGCGCCTTCAGTTGAGTCTGTATTGTCAACGTTGGTGTCGCGCTGTCAGCGAATTCCTTTCTATCGTTTGGATGCAACTGCAATGGCTCAAGTTCTGACACAAACAGGGCATGAGGAAGTTTTGCAGCATCCAGCAGTGTTGAGCGTTGCGGGTGGTAGTCCGGGAGATGCGATCGCATCTTACCAACAACTGCAAGTTATTCCCCCTGAACTACTCAAAACCCTGACCAAAGTCCCTTCATCTTACCGTGAGGCTTTGCAATTAGCTAAACAAATTGATAAAGATTTAGATACAGAAGCTCAATTGTGGTTAGTTGATTATCTGCAACAATTTTACTGGCAGCACAAGCGTCAACCAAGCATGATTCAACAGTTAGAACAAGCTCGCAAATCTTTGCTTTGCTATGCTCAGCCGCGCCTTGTTTGGGAATGCACACTTTTATCATTTGTCATTCATTAGACTTGGTGGGAGTTGTAGGGAACGGTGCGATTCGTTTAGCCTAAATAAGTAGGAATACTTAGGGACGGCTAGCAAGGATAAATAGGGAAAAATCCCGAATAGAACCTTGACAACTGAGTGACCATGAGGGTGTAAATCCCTCCCCTGTAGATGCCAGGTGAAAGCATATCCCCTACGGTAGCGACTAGCCATCAATCCGTAAAGCGGGGATAAAAGCCCTTCCACACTCCTAGTCTAAGGTAGTGCGGGGTAAGCAAAGAGCCTAGATGGGTGTAGTAATACCCCACATCCGAGTAAAGCAATAGCTTGAATCCACGCTTGGAACCATCGATAACGACAACCAGCGAAACGGACTGATTAGCTGGAATCAAAAGATTAAGGATAAGAGGCTGGCGATTCGTTCCTCGACCAGCAGCATCTCCAAATAAACCCGGTGGATAGTGGAACTCTAAGGACTCATAGAATGGTCATTCGGAACGAAGTAACCCCCCGTATGCTCTCAGAGAGGTCGAATACTCTGAGTAGGTGCTAACCGTATGCTGCGGGGTGGTGGGATTGAGTCAGAAGCAAACGCCTTGCTGTAATGCAGGGATACGCTGACGGACTCACGGTAATAAGGAAAGAAATAGCAGTAAGTAGCAGTAGATATGTCTAATACGCTGAACAATCAGACGGTGGAATGGAACCAGGTGAACTGGCGCAAGCTAGAACGTCGGGTTTTTAAGCTGCAAAAACGGATATTTCAAGCCTCTAATCGTGGTGATTTGAAAGCAGTTCGCAGACTCCAAAAGACTTTGATGAGATCTTGGTCGGCAAGAATGCTGGCAGTGCGTCGCGTGACTCAGGATAACCAAGGTAAAAAGACAGCCGGAGTAGACGGAGTTAAATCACTCTCGCCCGTCTAAAGGTTGAAACTGGTGAAAAATCTTGAGCTAAAAGGAAAGTCCAAACCCACCAGACGGGTATGGATAGATAAACCAGGAACAGACGAAAAACGTCCTCTTGGTATTCCCACGATGTACAACAGAGCTACTCAGTCGCTAGTAAAGTTGGCGCTTGAGCCGGAGTGGGAAGCTAAATTTGAGCCTAATTCCTATGGCTTCCGACCAGGACGTTCATGCCATGACGCGATTGAAGCAATATTCAACGCAATTAAGTCAAAAGCCAAATATGTGCTGGATGCTGATATTGCTAAATGCTTCGACCGTATCAACCACGGGGAACTACTCAAAAAATTGAATACATTTCCGACCCTACGCCGCCAAATTAAGGCATGGCTCAATTCGGGAGTGATGGACGGTAAACAACTGTTCCCCACATCTGAGGGTACGCCACAAGGGGGAGTCATTTCTCCTTTATTAGCTAACATAGCCCTCCACGGAATGGAAGAACGGATTAAGCAAATAGCAGATACCCTACCAACGCCTAGAGGTCGTAGTAAAAGGGGTAACCGTGAATCCTTAAGCCTAATCCGTTACGCCGACGACTTCGTGATAATACACGAAGATTTAACCGTTGTCCAAAGATGTAAAGAAATAATCTCTAAGTGGCTAGATGGCATAGGACTTGAATTGAAACCAAGTAAAACACGCCTTGCCCATACACTGCATAAGCACGATGGACAAGACGCCGGGTTCAACTTCCTGGGGTTTAATGTCAGGCAGTACCCAAAAGGAAAATATAACACAGGTTGTAATCCTCACGGGAAACCACTTGGATTCAAGACATTCATCAAACCCAGCAAAGAAAAAGTAAAGAAACATTATGATCACATCACACAAGTAATAGACCAGCATAAAACTGCTCCACAGGCAGCGCTGATAGCCCATTTAAACCCAATCATCAGAGGGATATTACAGCACTCAAGTTAGCAAAGAGACATTCTCTACGCTAGGTCATATGGTATATCTGAAACTAAAAAGCTGGGGACAATTCCGACACCCCAACAAATCGGGTACCTGGGTAGCCAACAAGTATTGGCAAACCATAGGTAATAGTAACTGGGAATTCGCAACCAGGCAGGAAGGCAAAAACCCCCTGCGGTTACTTAAGCATAGCGAAACATCAATCATCCGCCATGTGAAAGTTAAAGGCGAAGCTAGTCCTTATGATGGCGACCTAGTTTACTGGAGTTCAAGAATAGGTAAACACCCCAAAGTCTCTCATATGGTGGCAACACTACTAAAGCGACAGAAAGGCAAATGCGCCTATTGCGAAATGCATTTCACCAACGAATCGGTGATGGAAGTTGACCATGTCATTCCTAAGTCGAAAGGCGGAAAGAATGAGTACAAAAACTTACAACTACTTCACCGACATTGCCACGATGAAAAGACTGCCAGCGATGGAAGTCCCGGCAACAAATCTGGCTGCAATAGCGCCAAGCCTAAGCCCGTCAAATCGGGTAACAGAGGTATCAATGACAATGACCTTATTGCTGAGGAGCCGGATGAGGTGAAAATCTCACGTCCGGTTTTGAAGACGAGCGGTTCTCGTGAGGGAATCGCTTAGTTTAACCTTAACAGGGAACGCTTAACAGGGAACAGGGAACAGATCTATTAGCGATTTGTTAAATCAGTAACTATATATACTTCCGTACACCTCTACAGCCTTGTATCATGTCCGGCTGATAGTTCTAGAAAAAAGATATCTGTGCAAAAGTTTGAAATTCTCTTTCTCCCTACACCCCTACACCCATCTTCAAGCTAGTAGAGACGTTACATACAACGTCTCTACCTTCAAAACCAATTAAATCGATGTCGTTAAACGTTGGACTAACTGCGGTGTTTGCAGCACACCCTCAATCCGGTCTACTGGCTGACCCTGCTTAAATAGTACCAGCGTTGGTAGAGCATAAATTTCATATTGACTTGCTAATTCTGGATATTTTTCAGTATCAATTTTGACAATTTGTATGCGCCCTTGGAGCTGAGCGTTAACTTGCTCTAAAATTGGAGCCATCATATGACAAGGTCCACACCAATCGGCATAAAAGTCCACCAAAACTGGTACATCAGCACCAGAAAGCATCTCTTCAAAGCTGTTGAATTGTTTTTTAGTAGCCATGTGACACTCACCACTTTTCTACTGTTTAACTATTTGATTTTTCAATGGTAGTTCTCAAGAGCGGTTATCTGTAAAATCCTAGATTGTTTTTATTGTTGACGCACAATCACTTTATGATAATTAGCGCTACGGATCATAAAGAGGAATATTTATGGAACTATTGCCAGAAAATTTGCAACTTTTGCGTGAAAAGGTAGTTATTGTTACCGGTGCTTCACGGGGTATTGGGCGGGCGATCGCATTAGAATTAGCGGAACTAGGAGCCAATATCGTCGTCAATTATGCCAGTTCCAGCAATGCCGCCGAAGAGGTTGTCGATACAATAACAAAAGCCGGAGGAAATGCCATAGCCCTTCAAGCTGACGTTTCTCAAGTTGATCAGGTAGAAGCGCTAGTTAACACTGTGACGAAAAAGTTCAATCGTGTCGATATCTTGGTTAACAACGCTGGTATCAATCGCGACAACCTGCTTTTGCGAATGAAACCGGAAGATTGGCAAGCTGTGATAGACCTAAATCTAACTGGTGTTTTCTTATGTACTCGTGCAGTCAGTAAAATTATGCTCAAACAACGTTCCGGGCGAATCATCAACATTACCTCTGTCGCCGGACAAATGGGTAACCCCGGACAAGCCAACTACAGCGCCGCCAAAGCAGGCGTCATCGGCTTTACTAAAACCATCGCCAAAGAATTTGCCTCTCGCGGTATCACCGTCAACGCTGTTGCTCCTGGTTTTATCGCCACAGACATGACAAGCAATATCAACGCTGAAGAGATTATTAAATATATTCCGCTAGCTCGTTATGGTCAACCGGAAGAAGTCGCCGGAATGGTGCGCTTTCTGGCTGCCGATTCCGCCGCTAGTTACATCACTGGACAAGTTTTTAACGTTGATGGCGGAATGGTGATGGCTTGACACTTACTCGGCTCATCCAATTTCGCTGACCTCATTTCAACCCTTGTGGGTATGTCTTCAGCCCATTTACGCATTCTAAATTTAACAAAAGAAAGGACAAGGGACACGATAGACGACTCATCAGTCCAAAAAGCTAATAGTAGAATAAGGTACAGAAAAGCTGTATGGAACGGAGGAACGGAAATTGGATGAACTAAGGGTAGCACTAGAGCTAGCAAGCGACGAAGAATTGCAAGATCTAACGGCAATTCTGTTTAGTCGTAAGTTTAATCCTCTAGATTATGTTCACACACCGGAACCTATAGAAGTGCAAAGCAAAGGTCGCAAAGCTTGGCTAGATGCACTAGAGCAACGCTTTCGTTTTTTGGCAGCAGATGGGATCACAGTTCTGCGGGGACGCAGCCGTCAGGTGACTTACCGACAAGCGCTGATTCAAGTGTGTAAATATTTGAAAATGCCTTATTCTAGTCAACTGACAACAGTTGATTTAGAAGCTGAGGTATTTCTGCACCTGTTGGGGCAGGTATGGAGAAAATTGCCAGAAAAAGATAAGCAAAAATTGACTGTGCGGATACAACGTCAGCTCGCAAAAGCAGAATTAACAGAACCGCTACCACTGACATTGCAGCGAGATCCCTTGGGGTTACTTCTCAAAGGCGGTAGCGCGCTTGCTGTCACCTCTGTTCTCCAGCCAGTGTTGCTCAAACAAATTGCCCGTCAATTTGCGACGCACTTTGCCACATATCAAGTTGCCAAAGAAGCGGTGATTCAAGGTTCTGGAGCAGCAGCAAATCAGTTTCAAAATTATGCCACACTGCAGATGGCAAAGCAGGGTATGACTGTTAATGCCGCTCGTTATGGAGTCACTCGCAGTGTGTTTGCCTTTTTAGGACCAGTGATGTGGAGTTGGTTTATTGCGGACTTGGGGTGGAGAGCGATCGCCACTAACTACGGTCGAATAATACCTACCATATTTGCCTTAGCTCAAATTCGTCTGACTCGTGCTGAATGTTGGGAACCTGCTTGAAAACAGCTTTTCGTCATCCCAACCCTAGTTTGCAATCTTCTTGGAACTATGCCCAACTGGGACTACTTGTCTTCCCATTGCTTCCGTTTCTCGGCGCTGTGGGTATAGTTTTAGCAATCTTGGGAGGTTGGTTCACTCAATACCGCGCAATTATTCGCCGTCCCCTCCACTGGGGGTTTGCGCTTTTGAGTGTGTTCATGATAATCACCGTTGGCTTTGCCTACGATAAAACGGCGGCTTTCCTGGGTTTATTTAATTTCCTACCGTACTTTTTAGTTTTCGCTGGCTTTAGCACGCTTATTCAAACGCCTGTACAATTGCGGCAAATGTCTTGGATTTTGGTGCTTGGTTCTCTACCAGTGGTGATTCTTGGATTTGGCCAGTTGTTTTTAAACTGGTCTTCTAAAATAAGAATTTTGTGGTTTGTCGTGGAATGGGAAATAGAACCTGGAGGACAACCAATAGGTCGCATGGCTTCCGTATTCATGTACGCCAACATCTTTGCTGGTTATCTGATGATAGTTTTCATCCTAGGGATAGGGTTGTGGGTGGAAAGCTATCGGCGGATGAGAAGACGGACAGACAAGGGGAAAGAAGAGGGAGAGAGGGAGAGAATGAGAGAGGGAGGGAGAGAGAGAATGACAGAGGGAGGGAAACTTCCCACACTCTCTCCCTCCCACACTCCCTCACTCCTTGACTCTCCTCGCTTCGCCTTCTTCTTCTTGACGGTGGCGATGATTGCCATTTTTGTGGCGTTGATTTTGACTGACTCCCGCAATGCTTGGGCGATCGCTATTTTTGCTTGTTTAGCTTATGCGGTTTACGAAGGTTGGCACATTCTTGTGGCTGGTGTTGCGGGTATCATCGCCAGCGTGCTTTGTGCTGCTTTTGCTCCTTTGGCTATAGCTCAATTGTTTCGTAAGTTTGTTCCTGCTTTCTTCTGGGCACGTTTAAACGACCAACTGTATCCTGATAGACCAATCGCCTTACTTCGCAAAACACAGTGGCAATTTGCGTTGTCTTTAACTCAGCAACGTCCTTGGACAGGTTGGGGTTTACGCAATTTTACTCCTCTGTACGATGCACAGATGCATATTTGGTTAGGACATCCTCACAATTTGTTTTTAATGCTATTTGCTGAAACTGGTTTTCCCACGACTCTTTTATTCTGTGGCTTACTCGTTTGGATATTTCTTGGGGGTGTCCAACTGTTGCAAAAGTTAAAATCTGTCGATCAGGCAGAAGATAAATTGATATGTTTCAGCTATCTTCTGGTATTTCTCAGCTGGGTGTTATTCAACACAGCAGATGTCAGCTTATTCGATTTTCGCCTCAATACAATCTCGTGGTTATTGTTTGCTGCTATTTCTGGAGTTGTCTATCGCCATAAGCATTACCAAAGGCTTGCGGTGAAATAAAAACTTATTATACATAGCAGTTGCCAGGTAGATTAGGACATGAACTAATAAGAAAATACGGACACCACCAGACCATCAAGCCTATTCCCCGTTCCCTGTTTCCTGTTAAGCGTTCCCTGTTAAGCGTTCCCTGCTATAGCTCATTGCTCACTGTCCAGAGTTTTCCGAAGATACACTGTTGTTTATAAAGTTATACGTTCATAAAATTACTCTTATACGACTGTGACCGTGTATGTGGCTCATCCCGCATTTCGTCACGTTCGCTGATTGTTGGGAAGATGTAGGAATACCTTTTTGTAGTGTTTTCCTGCATGACGGGCATCTCTTGTAGATGCCCTTATTTTTTTAAGAAGAACTCAGACGTGAAAGTGTCAATGATTAATTCTGCGAGCGTTCGCCCCAGGGGATTTGATCTGACTTGTGATTTTATGAATGCGTTCTTTAAATTTTTGTGCTTTTTGCTCATCAGGAATTTCTGCCATCAAAGTTTCTAGAAGTTGGGCTGGAGTTAGCTTCGGGTATTGGTTTAAAGCATCTTTGATAAGAATAACGCTAGCAAAAGGACCAACAAAACTAATTAGTTCTCGCCGACAACGATCTAAAAATTCCGGATCGCTAATTGCAGGATAGTTTCCAAGGGGTTGGTGTAAACTATTAGGATTTGCAAGTTTTGCTGAGTTAGGTTCAACAGCAAGTTGGAGGCGATTTCTAAACTCTTGTGCTTTTTGTGGATCAAAAATTTCCCTAGCTAGCGCTTCGGTAAATTCCTTTTGGGCTATCTGTGGGCTTTGGTTTAAAGTGTTTGTCATCAAAATGCTGGCGATAGGGCCAACAAAACTAGTTAATTCTCGCCCGACAAACTCTAAAAATTCTGGATTGAGAGAGACTGGTGTTTGTGTATGGAATTTAGTATTTGTTTCGCTGTTTTGCTTTTCCTGCCCGTGTGTAGTGTTAGTTTGAATTTGCGGTGTTTTCGGTAACGGACTCGAAACCCCACCAAGTGATAATGATGAGTTATTATCATTAAGTTCAATCAAAACTTCTTTTGCTGATTGGTAGCGCTCTATTGGTACTTCTGCCAACATTTTTTCTAGTATGCGAGCTAGAGAGTCACTGATATTGACATAGGAGCGCCATTGCCAGTTTAGAGAACCATCCATCAACACATGTGGCATTCTTCCAGTCAAAAGGATAACCGCAGAAACAGCAAGTGAGTAAATATCACTTGAAGGGTAGGAACATCCTATACGCAGCTGTTCTGGTGCAGAGTAGCCAATTTTCCCTACTACTGAATTCTGAACTGAGTATTGGTGATTTGGAGATTGGGCTGATAATATCTCGGTCAATTTCTCCTTAACCACCCCAAAGTCAATCAGCATGGGTTTAGATTCGTTATGGCGAAGCATAACATTTTCCAGTGAAATATCCCGGTGAAGAATCTTGCGATCGTGGATATATTCCAAAACTGGCAACATATCTAGTAGCCATGCTCTGACTTCAGTTTCGGAAAATGGTCTACCTTTGTTATGAAGACGTTCGGATAAAATTTGTGCATAATTTTTACCATTAATATATTCTTGGACGATAAACAACCGCTCGTTCTCCGTCAACCAAGCCAGAAATTTGGGAATTTGGGGATGTTGAATTTGGTATAAAACTTTAGCTTCCCGCTCAAATAACTCTCTTGATTTACGAATAATCTCTTTTTTGGTGGTTGCAGGTACAAACTCTTTGAGAACACAGGCTTCATCAAAACGCTGAGTATCAAATGCTAAGTAAGTTCGTCCAAACCCCCCTTGTCCAAGAATCTTCTGAATCAGATAACGATTATTGATTAAAGTTCCTGGGTTTATTTCTGCAGTCATTTTAAGTTCTTATTTTAATTATGAATACGATTTTTGATTTCATAGGGTTAGAAATTCAAAATTATGCATTCATTTTAGAAAAACAACAAAAAAAGTGACCAAAACTAGGGGTGTAGGGGCAAACGCACCTAAATTAGTCTTGCCAAAAACTTTTTTATATCTTATTTGGTGTCCTTGTTTGGGCAGTACAACAAACCCTGCATCCCCAGAAGCGATCGCATGCAGGCGGCTCCCTGCCGGAGCATCGCGAAGCCGCGCGTTGAGTGCATCTGCCGTTCCATTGTAGCGACTGGCGTATTCGCGTAAAATCCCATGAGCTATCTTCATTCCTTCCTTTGCAGTTATATCAGAATCTTGAATTGCTTGCTCTAGCACTTGTCCCAAAATTTGAAGCCCCCAGTTTGCTCCCAAATAATACAACTGGTGGAATTTGGTGAGCATCGGATGAATACATCAGTTTCGTGGTAGGAGTTAACTCTAATAATTGTCGCATTGCTTCCCGCATTCCGGATACACTCAAAAATGGTATTGCCAAACCAAAATCTAGATAAACCTGGGGATAAACAGAAGCCAAGTAACCAGCTTCTTGCATGTAAGGATATGAAGCATGGAGAAGAACAAGGGGAACATTGCGATACTCAGGTAATTCTAGGATAGGACGCAAATAGAGGGGATTTGCAAAACGCAAATCTAAATCTGGATCGCCAAAGCCAGTGTGTAATTGCCCAGAAAGTTGCGAGGACACAGCGCCCAAGGCTGCCCATGATGTACCATGTTTCCCATCACACGGGCATGTCCAGGAGAATAAGGCAAAGGTGTGAGGCTAGACCAATCTGGAACTAATCTGATTTCGCCTACCGGACCTAGACCAGTTTCGGGAACAACAGCATCGTACATCACAGGAAGCCCTTGTTGTCCTGCGGATATACCCACACCATGTTCAAAATAGTGGGACAGCATTCCCCATGAACCGCTTTGCCACGAATGATGTTGGCATTGTCGCACCACAAAATTCGGACAAAATAAATACCAGCATCTTGAAGAGATTTTTTAACTTGCTCAAATGTATGGTTTTCAGTCATAGAAAGGGCGTTGAGTGGTCAGTTAGCAATAAAAAATATTACCATTATAATTTCAGTAATTCTCAAGGATGTATCCTCTAAACCCTTGAGCCACTCAGGCTTTGTCGAAGCTGTTCACAAAAATCTAAAATTATTGAAAGATACTCATTATCCTTAGTACATTTGCGGGGATCATATATGAAAATGATTAAGTTTTTCTGTATCCAAGATATGGTAATGAGCAAGGCATAGTGTTTGAAATACCCTTGATATCAGCTTTAGCGACAAAACTGAGAGAACTTTTCACAGCTTAACAATGTCATCGTAAGTTTACAAACATAGTATAAAGAATTGGTTGGATAACAAAAATACAGTCAACAATAACTATAGCCAAAGCTATAGTTTCGCTAACCTATGCAGCCGATTCGCACTTTTAATGTTTCCCCTTCACTACCGCAGCGACTTGAGCCACTGCGGAAGCTGGCATATAACCTGCACTGGGATTGGAACGTTGAGACGAAAGACTTATTCCGACGTTTAGATCCTGATTTATGGGAATCTAGCCGTCATAACCCGGTTTTGATGCTCGGTACCATTAGCCAAGCGCGTCTGTTGGAAGTTGTGGAAGATGAAGGCTTCCTGGCACAAATGGATCGAGCCGCGCGCCAGTTAGAGGATTATTTGCAAGAGCGTACCTGGTATCAGAAACAAAGAATTGGTCATGCCTCAGATGACAAAGGACAAGAATATTACGCCTATTTCTCGGCTGAGTTTGGGCTTGTAGATTGTTTGCCTGTCTATTCTGGAGGCTTGGGAGTTCTTGCTGGGGATCACCTCAAATCTGCTAGCGATTTAGGGCTACCTTTGGTTGGTGTGGGCTTACTCTACCAGCAAGGCTATTTTGCTCAATATCTGAATGCTGATGGTTGGCAGCAGGAACGCTACCCAATCAACGACTTTTATAATATGACTTTGCACCTGGAACGCAATCCTGATGGCTCAGAATTGCGGATTGAGGTGGATTATCCAGGGCGTACTGTTTATGCTAGAGTTTGGCGTGTACAAGTGGGATCAGTTCCCCTGTATATGCTCGACACTAACATTGAACCCAATAATCCTTACGACCACAACATCACAGACCAGCTCTACGGTGGCGATATCGATATGCGTATCCACCAAGAAATTATGCTGGGTATCGGTGGTGTGCGAATGCTAAAAGCCCTTGGATACAACATCACCGCGTATCATATGAATGAAGGTCACGCGGCATTCTCTGCCCTAGAACGTATCCGCATTCTTCTTCAGGAACAGGGGCTGAATTATCCCCAAGCCAAACAGGTGGTGGCTTCCAGTAATATCTTTACGACTCACACACCAGTACCAGCGGGAATTGACTTATTCCCCCCAGACAAAATGTTGTACTACCTGGGACATTACGCTGATGTCTTTGGCTTAGATAAAGAGCAATATTTAGCTTTGGGACGCGAAAATAGTAAAGATTCGTCTGCGCCTTTTAGTATGGCGGTTTTGGCACTGAAAATGGCAACATTCTCTAACGGTGTGGCACAACTGCATGGTGTGGTGTCACGGCAAATGTTTAAGGGTTTGTGGCAAAATGTGCCAACAGAGGAAGTGCCGATTAAAGCAATTACGAACGGCGTTCATGCTCGCAGTTGTGTTGCTAAATCTACACAGGAGTTGTACGATCGCTATCTAGGACCAAGCTGGTCATCCGCACCGACTGATAACCCTTTGTGGGAAAGGATGGACGCGATCCCCGATGAGGAGTTGTGGCGTAATCACGAGCGCTGCCGCTTAGATATGATTGTCTATGTGCGGGAGCGTCTGGTGAAGCATTTGCGAGACCGTGGTGCTTCTGCCTCAGAAATTGCCTCTGCACAAGAAGTTCTTGATCCCAAAGTTCTCACCATTGGCTTTGCCCGTCGCTTTGCAACCTACAAACGTGCTACTCTGTGGATGCGGGATGTTGAGCGAATTAAGCGGATTTTGTTGGCCAACAAAGACCGTAAGGTGCAGTTTGTGATCTCTGGTAAAGCACACCCCAAGGATATTCCTGGTAAGGAACTTATCCGCGAGATCAATCACTTCATCGACGAACAGGGTTTGCAAAAGCAGATTGTGTTTGTCCCGAACTACGATATTTATATATCTCGGTTGATGGTTGCTGGTTGTGATATCTGGTTAAATACTCCGCGCCGTCCACGGGAAGCTTCTGGTACAAGTGGGATGAAGGCAGCTATGAATGGTTTGCCGAATTTAAGCGTACTAGATGGTTGGTGGGATGAAGCTGATTATGTTCGTACTGGTTGGGCGATTGGACATGGGGAAATGTATGATGATCCCACTTACCAAGATGAAATAGAGGCAAATGCTTTTTACGATTTGCTGGAAAATGAAGTTGTTCCTCTGTTTTACGACCGAGATGTTGATGGTTTGCCTCGTCACTGGGTTGACAAAATGAAAGATGCAATCCGGTTAAATTGTCCGTTCTTTAACACGGCACGGATGGTGCGAGAATATGCAGAACGCGCTTATTTCCCAGCAAGCGATCGCTTCCACATTCTTACTGCTGATAAATACGCCCCAGCTAAAGAATTAGCTGCTTGGAAAGAGAATCTCACTGCACACTGGTCCGACATCAAAATCAAAGATGTTAACGTATCCTCAGGAGCAGATATTGAAGTTAACCAAATTGTTAACGTCAAAGCCAAAGTTGATCTGGCAACTTTGACAAACAAGGATGTACAAGTGGAACTGTACCAAGGTGCCATTGATGCTGATGGCGATATTGTCAACGGTGTCCCTGTGGTCATGGATTACCAAGGAGAAGATCAGGATGGCTTAAGTATTTACACTGTAGAAATTATGTATAACATATCTGGTTTACAAGGGCTGTCCTTACGAGTCTTGCCTGACCACAAATACCTCTCCAGTCCTTATGAGCCAAGGGTAATTGTTTGGGCATAGTCAAGAAGTGAAAAGTCAAAAGTAAAAAGAATTACTTTTGACTTTTTGAGGGGACGACAATGTAACCTGTAGTGCGATCGCCCAGAACCAGGTTACGTTGCTCCCCCCAAAACCACCAGTATGCAGCGACATAAGCACAGATGAGGCTATCGAGTTTGTCTTCAACTTGTTTAAGGGCTGCGCCTGTGGTGGGAATTTCGGGAAGAAACGTATCTCCTGCGGAGACGCTGAGCGAACGCGCAGCGTGTCCGGAGGACATACCGCCCAGACGCAGAGAAAACAGAGGGGGATCGAGAGAGGGTAAGATTTGTGTGATGTAATTGTAGAGTTTGATGAGTTCGAGGCGGCGATCGCTCAAGCGTCCTTTTTTATATTTAAGAATTCGTTCTAAACCAAATAAATTAACTATGGCTGGATGAGGAAAAACTTCTATTTGGTATCTGCCTGGTTTTTGTGGTTCGATAGTTGGTGCGTGGGCGAAACCACGGACTTCTAATTCTAAGCCAAAGTTGACTGTTCTTTCTGCAAAGGGCAAGCCGAGATTTGCTGGATAGCATCCAGCGTGATATTTGCCAAAGTGTTTGTGGGTGAGTTTGTCGGGTAAGCGACTTCCAGTAGCGTTGGGAATGAGAGTGGGTGCGTCTACACCGATGATGGCGGGTTGTTCTGGTGTAACGCAAGTATCAATCCAGGTTAAGATGTCTGCAATAGATTCTTTGCGGTCTATATCTTGTATTTGCAGTTTTCCATCTATTAATTCTAAGTAGGATAAGCCGCTGGGTTGGGATTTCCAGCCTAAGTCAATTCCGAGAAATTTCATTGTTGTATGAATTGTTTCCTCCTTAGTCTTTGACATATAGCAGGGAACGCTTAACAGGGAACGCTTAACGCTTAAGAAGCAATAAAAATGTACCTAGCTTCGTCAAAAATCAAATACGAGTCCTATAGTACTTCATTCAGTAATGAGATATGAACACTCACTTGATTCCTGCATAAGTCAGCCTTGGTGACATCTAGTAAGAACTATGGAACAGTTCCATTGACTGCTCTTGTTTTGGAATGATTCTGGAAGTTCTTAGAAGGTGCAGCCTTATATGATTCAACAAAGTGCAAAATCTAGCTCCAAATTCTTCGCTTTATTGATTGGGGTTGATTGCTATTTACCGAACATGCTACCACAAGGAGGTTTTTACAGCAGTCTTACTGGTTGTGTGCGCGACATTAATCATGTCGAATCTTTCTTAACAAACGTACTGCAAGTACCCCCAGCAGATATTCTTAAACTCACAGCTTCCAACTCTGAGAGTCCCAACATACCGCAAGAGCCATCCGAGCAGCTACCTACATATGAGAATATTGTAGCCAAATTTAAGCAACTCACTGATTTAGCTCAACCTCAAGACCAAGTCTACATTCACTACTCCGGACATGGTGGACGTTCGACAACAATTTATCCTGATCTTAAAGGAAGCTACGGGGTAGATGAATCACTTGTCCCTACAGATATTGGTAATTCAGAAGCTCGTTATCTTCGTGATCTAGAGTTGGCAAAACTTCTACAAAATATGGTAGATAAAAAGTTAGTGGTCACGCTGGTTCTGGATAGCTGTCATTCTGGAGGAGCAACACGAGGAGAAATTAATGATTCTAATATTCGCGGTTTAAATAAGAATATTATAGATACAACGCCACGACCAACACAAAGCTTAGTTGCATCAACTGAAGAATTGATCCAAAACTGGCAAGGATTAACACAGGGACAACAAAACACTCGCAACGTAACTACAGCTAGTGGATGGTTACCTGAACCTAAAGGATATGTTTTATTGGCTGCTTGTCGGGATAATGAGTCTGCTTATGAATATGCTTTTGATGGTAAAGAAAGGAATGGTGCGTTAACTTATTGGTTATTAGACTCTCTACAGAAGCTGGGGAATGATTGTACTTTAAAGGTACTGCACGATCGCATCCTCGCCAAAATAAACAGTCAGTTTCAACAACAAACACCAATGCTGCAAGGAGAAGGCGATCGCTTAATCTTCGGCGGTAAATCTACAAACTCACAGTCTGCCATTCTTGTCAAGAAAGTAGATGTGGCAAAGAATCAGGTACTCTTGCAAGCAGGCGAAGCACAAGGTTTGCGTAAGGGCGCGGAGTTTGCTATCTATCAATTAGGCATAAGCGATTTTTCCCAAACTGATAAACGAGTCGCACTGGCTAAAGTTGTAGAAGTGGGTGCAGAAGAATCTATTGCTGAAATTACCAAAATCCTGCGTCAAGAACAAGCAGGTAATAACTTGCGTCTTTATGTTCCTCCTTCTAAAGCGGGTAATTCAACACAGCAAACCCTCAGTGAAGGAATGATTGAAGATGGTGCTTCTGCTATACTACTGTCTCCTAGCGTCAAACTTGTCCGAAAAGTACGCCTGTTGCCTCCTTTAGAAAATCAGCAACTACCAAAAGAAATAGATTATAAAGAAGCATTGACAGCAGTCAAAGCCGTTAAAGAAAACGTAGAAGGCAATGGTTGGGTAGAGTTCTTATCTAGCGATCAACCGAGTGATGAACCTGTCACCTATCAGGTATCTGTCAACGCTGAAGGTGAGTATGAAATTCTGGATGCAGGTGGAGAATTAATTAATTTGCGCCCTCTACTCAAAGTAGACGAACACAATGCTGCAGCTAGTGTCGTCAACCGCTTAGTGCATCTTTCCAAGTATCAAGCGACTTTACAACTAGACAACAACGATCCTATATCATCATTTGCAGGAAAACTAAAAGTTGACATCTGCCTACCAGGAGAAAACAGAGGTGAATTACTGCCATTAAATGCTCCAGGTAACGTCCCAACCTTTGACGTAGATGAATATGCAATACTGCGTATCCGCAATGAATCAACCAAAGTTCTCAATATTACCGTACTGGCAATTCAAGCTGATTGGAGTATTTCCCAGCTACACCCAGAAGGTGCTGGTGCCTTTGAACCGTTAGATCCGGGCAGGGAGAAACTGATTCGCATCCATACAAGCCTTTCTGAAGGTTACAACGAAAGTGCCGATGTTCTCAAAGTTTTTGCCACAGTTGGTGCAACGAATTTCCGGTGTCTTGAACTACCAGCACTAGACAAACCTCGTAAAGGAACACAGGTATTTAGAGCAACTAACCCACTTGAAGAATTATTAGCAGCAGTTGCGAGTGAACAACCCCCAAATAGAGATGTCAGTGCTGCGGCTTATCCCAGTGACAAATGGACAACGGAACAGGTGAAACTGGTGGTGAAGAAGATTGTTAATTGTTAAATAGCTAACGGCTAATTTGTTCTATTGGCTGTTAGCTGTTTAATAGTAGAACTTAGGCATAAGAGATCCCCCAACAGAGTTAAAAAGGGGGCTTTTGAGATTCCCCCCTTTTTTAGCAGGGCTACGGGGGATCAAGGTTTCGGGTTTTCAGTGCGTAAATCCTCAATAGGCTAGCTCTAAAACCTTTTCCAGATACCATGAACAACAACGCCCAGATCAAAACCATTTTAATTCTGGCAGCAAATCCGACAAGTACCTCAAGGCTACGACTTGATGAAGAGGTACGGGAAATTGATGAAGGATTACGACGCGCTAACAAACGAGCAGAATTCAAGTTAGAGCAAAAATGGGCGGTACGTCAGCGTGACTTTTACCGCGCCATGTTAGATTATCAGCCGCAAATTGTTCACTTCTGCGGACATGGTGGTGGGCAAGATGGTATTGTTTTGGAAGATGAAACAGGACAGCCTGCATTAATCTCCGCCGAGGCGCTGGGAAGCATGTTTAAGCTGTTTGCTACTAAAGGAGTTGAATGTGTCCTTTTAAACGCTTGTTACTCCCAAATGCAAGCAGAAGCAATTCGCCAACACGTCAATTATGTGATTGGTATGACTCAGACAGTAGGGGATAAAGCAGCTGTTGGTTTTGCGGTGGCGTTTTATGATGCCATAGCAGCAGGGGAAGAGGTGGAATTTGCCTATGAACTTGGCTGTTCTCAAATGATTGGTTTTTTGGAACAGCAAACTCCGCTACTAAGAAAAAAACAGTTAATTACCCCCATAGTACCCCAAACAGAAGTTATTCCTCCTAACCCCTATCAAGGATTGTCTGCATTTGGGGAAGAAGATGCAGCATTCTTTTTTGGACGTGATACATTTGTAAACAGCTTAGTGCAAGCAACTCGCTCTCAGTCGTTGGTAGCAGTGATTGGTCCAAGTGGGAGTGGCAAATCTTCGGTGGTGTTTGCTGGACTGATTCCACAGTTGCGAGGTGAAGGAAATTGGCTCATTGAGTCTTTGCGTCCTGGTAATCAACCATTTTATCAGCTTGCTTCTGTATTCGTGCGTCAATTAGAACCACCAGAAATTGGTGAGACTCAACTATTACGTTCAGCGGCTGAACTAGCAGCAGATATACAGCAGGGTAAAGTGACCTTACAGCGGGTAGCGTCTCGTATTATAGAACGTAACTCAGATAAACGTTTTCTACTGTTTGTAGATCAATTTGAAGAACTCTACACCCTTTGCCAGAAGGAAGAACAAGAACGCTTTACTGATATGTTGCTCGAAGCTATCCATCAGAAAAGTTTAACATTGGTTTTTACTTTACGCGCTGACTTCTACGGCTATGTTCTCTCCTACCGCCCGTTTCGGGATGCATTGCAGGAGTTTACACCCCAACTAGTAAGTTCCATGAGTCGGGAGGAACTACAAGCAGCGATCGCCCTACCAGCCCAAAAGCTGGAAGTGCAATTTGAGGAACAATTACAAGAGCGAATCTTGGATGATGTGGGACTTGAACCGGGCAATTTACCACTGTTGGAATTTGCTCTTACCCGATTGTGGTCAAAGCAGGAAAACCGATTGTTAACTCACCAAGCATATACTGAGATTGGCGGTGTGAAAAAGGCATTAGCTAATCATGCCCAGCAGGTTTATAGTCAACTTAGCCAAACAGAGCAAAAGCAGGCACAGCGAATTTTTGTACAATTAGTGCGTCCGGGGGAAGGAACGGAAGATACTCGACGGCTGGCTACCCGCAAAGAAGTTGGGGAAGAGAATTGGGGATTGGTAAGTTATTTAGCAGGATATCAAGCCCGTTTAGTTGTTACGGGACGGGATGACAAGTCAGGAGAAGATGCAGTAGAAGTTGTGCATGAAGCGCTGATTCGGGAATGGATAACTTTGCGAGAGTGGATGAATGCTAATCGTCAGTTTCGCGTTTGGCAGGAACGGTTAAAAGTTGCAATGCTGGAGTGGAAAAATAATAACCATGATTCTGGGGCGTTGTTGCGAGGTGTGCCGTTAACTGTAGCAGAAGATTGGTTGCAAAAACGTTCAGATGAAATGACGCAGGAGGAACGAGACTTTATTCAGGCTAGTGCCAGTCAACGGGTTCGGGAGAAACAAGAACGCGATCGCACCAGGCAACTAACAATTATTGGACTCAGTAGCTTTTCTGCGGTAGCTCTAATTTTAGCAGGCGTCGCTGGTGTGGGCTGGAGGAATGCTGCCATCAGTCAAATTAATTCTCTTACGACTACTTCAGATGCGCTGCTGAACTCAGATGGGGCAAAAGCCTTAAAAGCCAGTTTAAAAGCTGTTGTGCAAATGCAACATACACCCTTGGTAGATGCTAATACCCGCACACAGGTAGAACTGACATTACTCAATACAGTTGACAATGTCGCAGCCCCAAACACCTTAGGAGGACACGCAAACTCGGTTAATGGCACGAGCTTCAGCCCGGATGGCAAAATCCTGGCAACTGCGAGTGGTGACAACACGGTGAAACTGTGGGATATCGCCACGCTTAAAGAAATTAAAACCCTGACTGGACATACAAACTCGGTTAATGGCACCAGCTTCAGCCCGGATGGCAAAATCCTGGCAACTGCTAGTTTTGACAAGACGGTGAAACTGTGGGATACCGCCACTGGTCAAGTAATTAAAACCCTGAGTGGGCATACAGACTCGGTTAATGGCACCAGCTTCAGCCCGGATGGCAAAATCCTGGCAACTGCTAGTTTTGACAAGACGGTGAAACTGTGGGATACCGCCACTGGTCAAGTAATTAAAACCCTGAGTGGGCATACAGACTCGGTTAATGGCACCAGCTTCAGCCCGGATGGCAAAATCCTGGCAACTGCTAGTTTTGACAAGACGGTGAAACTGTGGGATACCGCCACTGGTCAAGTAATTAAAACCCTGAGTGGGCATACAGACTCGGTTAATGGCACGAGCTTCAGCCCGGATGGCAAAATCCTGGCAACGGCAAGTGTTGACAACACGGTGAAACTGTGGGATACCGCCACTGGTCAAGAAATTAAAACCCTGAGTGAACATACAGACACGGTTAATGGCACCAGCTTCAGCCCAAATGGCAAAATGCTGGCAACGGCAAGTAGGGACAAGACGGTGAAACTGTGGGATACCGCCACTGGTCAAGTAATTAAAACCCTGAGTGGGCATACAGACTCGGTTAATGGCACCAGCTTCAGCCCGGATGGCAAAATCCTGGCAACTGCTAGTTTTGACAAGACGGTGAAACTGTGGGATACCGCCACTGGTCAAGTAATTAAAACCCTGAGTGGGCATACAGACTCGGTTAATGGCACGAGCTTCAGCCCGGATGGCAAAATCCTGGCCTCTGCTAGTGGTGACAACACGGTGAAACTGTGGGATACCGCCACGCTTAAAGAAATTAAAACCCTGACTGGACATACAAACTCGGTTAATGGC
>NZ_JCACKO010000028.1:0-57320 GCF_059505445.1 Brasilonema angustatum
ACCAGTCGTCGAGAACGTCAAACCACCCTCGTTTTGACGGGGCGCGTCCTACTGCGATGGTCATCGGACTAAAATCCTCTTTTTACTAAAATTGCAACTTTTTTTGAGGAATTAACTTTTTTGTGACACTGACAGCAACCATAGAGCTACTACCATTATGAGAGTATGTGGTATTAAGTCAGCATTTCTCACTTTGTTATGTGTCACAAGAGTTTCCACCAGTTGGTCGTCCAGCTTGCGGAAACTTAATGATTCTTAATTTATCATATTAATCCGCCTTTGTGCCTGATTTGCATGAAGAAATCTGGTATAAAGCACGAACCTACTAATTAATATCAATATCAGAAATTTTACAATCTGACACAACTTTTCTCAGAAAAGTTACAAATTTAAAGTTCTCAGCAATGAGTAGTCACAGCAGTACTGTAATACCATTTCATGACCGAGCCTGATACAAATGATTGGTCTTTAATTCTTTCCCCTCTGCTTGGGTACTCCCCATTTGTATCAACCTTAAAGTGAAACGGTATAAGCTCTATGTCCTGCAGACAGACTACGCGTGTTGGCCCAAGCCTGCGCAAAAATTAGAGGCGCAAGCTATAAACATCGGACATACGCGAAGGTGAGTAATTCGCTAAACTTGCAATACACCTGCTCTAATGGCAGACTTTGTAAAGGGAAGATCTCACGCACCAAGGTAGTTCTAATGACGGCATCAACAACCACCACACGAGGTGAATCGCCTAACAGCGATAAATCTACTTCAAATGTCCTACATCAGAAGGTTCTCGGTTCTCGTCGGTTCAGTAACTACTGGTGGGCAACTGTCGTTTCTTTAGGGGGTACGGGCTTCTTGCTCGCTGGTATTTCCAGCTATCTCAAAATCAATTTACTTATAGTTTCCGACCCGACTCAATTGGCATTCGTCCCACAAGGGTTGGTTATGGGATTGTATGGTGCTGCTGGCTCACTCCTAGCCTTGTACCTATGGCTAACGGTTTTATGGAATGTGGGAGGCGGATATAACGACTTTAACCGAGAAAATGGCACCATTACAATTTTCCGTTGGGGATATCCAGGAAAAAACCGCCGTATTCAAATTGACTCCAGTACAGAAGATGTGCAATCTGTGCGAGTTGAGGTGAAAGAAGGTCTGAACCCTCGTCGCGCACTTTACCTGCGTGTTAAAGGTCGGCGAGACATTCCCTTAACACGGGTAGGTCAACCTTTGTCTTTACAAGAGTTGGAAGTTCAAGGTGCCGAGTTAGCTCGGTTTTTGGGTGTGCCCTTAGAAGGACTTTAGAGGCTAAGATACAGTGGTTGTGTCTGTAACTGGCAATGCGGTTAAAAATTCCCCAATTTTTAGTGGTTTTCATTATTGTCGGTACGTTGATATTGGGGAGCTGTTCCACACAGCCAGGTGTTTCTAATTCTTCCCCAACATCCGCAGCTACCGAAGCAAGCAACAACTCAAGCGCTGAGACAACCACAAATACAGCAACCACAGAGGCAATTTCTGTATCTGAAAGTACAAACGAGAGTATTCCTGGAATGAAAGATTTACCACGACTGGAAGGAAAAGCAACGGTGGTTATGACCGTCAAAGGTTCGCCTATTACCATTGAAGTAGACGGAACTGATGCCCCAATCACCGCAGGTAACTTTGTTGATTTAGTCCAGAGGGGCGTGTACGATGGCTTAGTTTTCCATAGAGTTGTACGCCAACCCCAACCCTTTGTGGTTCAAGGAGGCGATCCCCAAAGTAAAGACCCGAAAGTTCCAGCAGATCGGTTGGGAACAGGAAGTTTTACTGACCCAAAAACTGGAAGAATTCGCTACATACCCCTAGAAATTAAGCCAAAAGGCTCTGATCAGCCAATTTATGGCAAAACACTCAAGACGGCTGGTATAGATAAGCCGCCTGTATTGCAGCACAAGCAGGGTGCAGTCGCTATGGCGCGATCGCAAATGCCAGATTCTGCTTCCTCACAGTTTTACTTCGCTTTGGCTGATTTAGGTTTTTTAGACGGTGACTATGCTGTTTTTGGCAATGTGACTAATGGTATGGATGTTGTCAACAAAATTCAGCAGGGCGATCGCATTGACTCTGCCAAAGTCACCAAAGGTGGAGAGAATCTGAAAAACGCTGGACAGTAGAAAGTAGAAATAAGGGAGTGAAGCGCGTTTGCGCAGCGCCCCCTCCGGGGCTAGCGTTAACGAAGTGGACCGTAGGTCGCCGTAGGCTGGGAGTGAGGTAAAAATAGGAAACGCTACAGGAATATCTCTTGTTCAGGGGAAGAAGAACCAATCGACATTAGCTCTTGTTCTATTTTTCTCCCCTTCGGGGAAGACCTCCGGTCTCGCTGCGCTAACGCAGTCGCCTGCGGAGGAGCCAGTACTGATAGCGTAGCGTGGCACTTTGTGCCATAGTCCTTGTTTCCCGACAGAGGTATCTGGCGTTGGAAACCCTACCAAGAGCGCTGTCTCACCTGCTCCCTTTCTCCCTGCTCAAGAGCTCCCCTACTTCCGAAAATGGCCGCAGTTGTTGTTACTGGTATTGGTTTAGTTTCCGCTTTAGGCAAAAATTTAGAGGACAGTTGGCAAAAGTTAATCGCAGGTGAATCTGGAATAAAATCGCATCAGCCATTTCCAGAACTGGAACCGCGTCCCTTAGCAATGATTTGCGAACAACCAGCACAGATAAAAGTCCTAACTCAGTTGGTTGTAACATCTGCTTTGAAAGATGCAGGACTACATTCACCTTTGCCAGATTGTGGAGTTGTAATTGGTTCGAGTCGCAGCTATCAGGGATTATGGGAGCAAATGGCGCAACAGATGCTCAAAAGCAGAAGAAAAACAGAGCAAGAGCTAATCTCGATTGGTTCTTCTTCCCCCCTGCACCCAGCTCCCAGCTCCCCCTCTTCTTTAGAGGGTTGGTTAGAGACTTTGCCTCATATGAATGCTATTGCAGCAGCACGGCAAATCGGTGCTTGCGGAGTTGTTTTGGCACCAATGGCGGCTTGTGCAACTGGAATTTGGGCGATCGCACAAGCCGCTTATCTTATCCAAACTGGGCAATGTCAGCGAGTGATTGCTGGTGCAGTGGATTCCCCGATTACACCCCTTACTATAGCTGGGTTTCAGCAAATGGGAGCCTTGGCAAAAACAGGAGCTTATCCTTTCGATGTTCGTCGGGAAGGCTTGGTTTTGGCGGAAGGAGGTGCAGTCTTTGTTTTAGAATCAGCCGAATTAGCACAGCAGCGTCAAGCAAGAGTGTATGGACAAATTCTTGGTTTTGGCTTGACAGCAGACGCATATCATGCAAACGTGCCCGAACCAGAAGCCAGGAGTGCGATCGCTGCAGTCAAACAATGTCTAAATCGCAGTTACCTGAGTGCAAATGATATTGATTACATTCATGCTCATGGTACAGCTACGCAATTAAATGACTCTCTAGAAAGCTTGTTGATACAAAAGTTATTTTTTCAAAGCGTGGCAGTCAGTTCAACTAAAGGAGCTACAGGTCATACATTAGGAGCATCTGGAGCTTTGGGGATTGCTTTTTCACTAATGGCGTTGAAGCAACAGATATTACCACCATGTGTTGGTTTGAAATACCCGGAATTTGATTTGAATTTGGTCAGGGAGTCGCGTCAAAGTAAAATTCAGCGCGTATTATGTTTTAGCTTTGGCTTTGGAGGGCAGAATGCAGTCATAGCTTTGAGTAAGTATCCTTAAAACTTAAAATTCGCCTGGTCGTTGCACAGGAAAACTTTCTGAATCATACATTTTTCTTATTTATACGTTTATTTATTGTTAACTTATATTTTATATAGTATCTGTCAAAAGATAGATTTTCTATTTTTTCTCTAATGAGAGTATATTTTTAGAATTTGTTAAGCTAAAACGTATTTAAACTGCACAATCACTTGTTGATTGTTGTTGAACGCCAGTCGCACGCCAGGTGCTACAACGGGGGGAACCCCAACGCCAGATGCCTGCGACGGGAAACCCGTCTTCAGCACTGGCTCCGCAACGCACTGGCTCCTCAAGTCGGGAAACCCCTTCGGGGAAGACCTCCGGTCTCGCTGCGCTTTAGACCTCTGGGCGTGCGCAAAGCGCATACGCCAGATGCCTGCGGAGGGAAACCCTCCCGCAGCACTGGTCTCACCGCCCACGGCGCTGGCTCCTGATAACGGTTAACTGTCAACTGTCAACAGTCAACAACTCTAAAACGATAATGTGCAATCTTTAAGCACGACAGCTTATTTATCATCAGTTTTCAGTTAACTTAACAAAATAAATTAATAAAGTGACTCACCATAAAATTTTCAACCATGACATTATGGTCTGCACCGATCAGCGTTTGATCGGTAATCATCTTTATTCCGGTAGGGTGCTAGGCTTGACTGAACCAGAGGATATTATTCAGTTGTGTCCCGATTTAAAGTCACAATGGAATATTATTACCGAACATTACAGACGGATAGGCTTAAGCCATAGCGAAAATGTCATCTGGGATGTTTCATACAAAGTATTGGAAGACTATCCTCAATATAACGTTTCCCTTTTTTTCTTCGGCAATGCTACAAGTAAAGTCGGTTGTGATGAAGATAGGTTTCGCCAGATAGATTCCGACTGGTTGAACACAGTTAAATTTATAAACTCCAAGAATAATTTTATACAACTAGCACAAGAACTTGGAGTCAGCGTTCCTCTAACGTTTTGTTTTCAAAATAAAGCTGCTATCAAAGATTTATCTAAGTTTCCCTACCCGTGTTATTTGAAAACTGCTATTTCCGTGAATGGTGTTGGAATTAGCCGATGTGAAAATCAACTACAGCTTGACGAAGTTATCAAAACGTTTCCCGATGAAATACCTTTGCAAATTCAAGAAGAAGTTGCAACTTTATCCTTTTTAAATGTGCAATACTCTGTGGAAGGATCAAAACTTCAACGTCTTGCCATCACTTCTCAAATTCTTGATGGTTACGCCCATATCGGCAATCGTTATCCTAGTAAGCATCAACCTTGGGAAACCGTTGAACCAATAGCTGAGTGGATAACGCAACGTGGTATAAAAGAAATCTTTGCTTTTGATGTTGCAGTCGTGGAAGATGCAACACACGAAACGCGTTATCTGGCAATCGAGTGTAATCCACGCTTCAATGGTGCATCATATCCCACAGGTGTTGCCAAAAAGCTTAATATCCCTAGTTGGAGTTGCGAAACCTTTAAAACGCAATATCGCTCACTTGAAAACCTTGATTTCAGTGATATTGAGTTCAACGAGAAAACCAACACAGGTGTTGTGATCGTCAACTGGGGTACTGTTCTGGTTGGAAAAATCCTTATCTTGATTGCTGGAAATATCCAACAGCAGCACGAACTCACAGCCAAATTAAAAGAGCGATTATGAGTGGGTGATACACTCCCGACACTCCCATCACCAAAAAATCGATATGATATGTAAAAGTAGATAAATCTTAAAGATTGTTTATCAATGCTGGTTTCCTCCTCTGCCTTGTCCAAGGTCAAAAACTCAGTCAAGGAAAAGGTTTTTTTCGGTAATGAACCCACTCCTGAGTTACTGGGAATTCTTACCGTTTACTTTGTTCAAGGTATTTTAGGGTTGGCGCGTCTTGCTGTCAGCTTTTTCTTGAAAGATGAACTCTTGCTCACTCCGGTTCAAGTTGCAGCTTTATTTGGCGTAGTTAGTCTACCTTGGATACTCAAGCCACTGTTTGGTTTTCTCTCCGATGGCTTGCCTATATTCGGTTACCGACGGCGTCCATACCTAATTCTGTCTGGGATACTAGGAGCGATTTCTTGGATAAGTCTGGCAACAATAGTTCACACAGCCATAGGCGCTGCGATCGCGATCGCACTTAGTTCTCTGTCTGTTGCTGTCAGTGATGTGATTGTTGACTCATTGGTTGTCCAAAGGGTAAAAGGTGAATCACAAGCACAAGCAGGTTCTCTCCAATCGCTGTGTTGGGTTGCTTCAGCCTTAGGAGGGTTGATAACAGCTTACCTCAGCGGTATACTCCTAGAGTTTTTCACCACCAGAACTATCTTTTGGATTACTGCCTCGTTCCCGCTTCTGGTGTCTGCTGCGGCTTGGTTGATTGCTGAGTCACCTGTGAGCAAAGACGCAAGCATTGATGATGATTCAGATTTCGTGTCAGTTAGGCATCAACTGCAAGAACTACGCGCAGCCATTAGTAAAAAAGCAATTTGGTTACCAGCAGCATTTATCTTCCTTTGGCAGGCTACACCAACAAGTGAATCAGCTTTTTTCTTCTTCGCAACCAACGAACTGCACTTTGAACCAGAATTTCTGGGACGTGTACACTTGGTGACAAGCATTGCTTTGCTTGTTGGTGTTTGGATTTTTCAACGTTTTCTTAAAACCGTTCCCTTTCGCGTCATTTTTGCTTGGACTATTGCCCTCTCAGCAGTATTAGGAATGACCATGCTGGTGTTAGTGACTCATACTAACCGTGCTTTGGGTATAGATGACCACTGGTTTAGTCTTGGTGATAGCGTAATTTTAACTGTGATGGGGCGAATAGCTTATATGCCATTTTTGGTATTAGCGGCGAGGCTTTGTCCCCCTGGAGTGGAAGCGACTTTATTTGCCCTGTTAATGTCGGTGAGCAACTTGGGAGGACTAATTTCACACCAATTCGGGGCAGTGTTGATGTATTGGTTGGGAATTACCGAAACTAATTTTAATAGTTTGTGGGTGTTGGTCATCATCTCTAACCTCACCAGACTGCTACCATTGCTATTCATCAACTGGCTTCCTGCTGCTGACTCTCAAACTGAGACACCAACAACACCAACTTCACAGCCAGCCTTGACACCACCATAACAACCAGCTTTAACAAAGACCATTTTTACCAAAAACTTAACGGGAGCGTGAAATCCCCACATAAGGAGGCACGTAAGGGGTTGGGGGATCTCTTATGCGTAAGTCCTACTTAATACAAAATCTAAGATTTCCAATCCAAAATTTCAAGTCCAGAATTGACATGCAGAATTTTCAACTTTACGAACGAGCATCTCAAGTTCCGCAAAAATCCTACAATCGTGGGGATTGGCAAAGAGGATATGAATCCCTTGATAAAGAATTTGATTATTGGATTGATGATGTAGAAGGACAAATTCCCCAGGAACTGCATGGTACGCTGTTTAGAAATGGTTCTGGTTTGTTAGATATAAAAGGGCAACGGATTCATCACCCTTTTGATGGAGATGGGATGATTAGCCGTATCACCTTCTCCAATGGTCGTGCTCATTTCCGCAACCGCTTTGTCCGTACTCAAGAGTATTTGGAAGAACAAAAAGCTGGCAAAATCTTGTATCGAGGTGTTTTTGGAACCCAAAAACCCGGTGGTTGGCTGGCTAATGCTTTAGATTTCAAACTCAAAAATATTGCCAATACCAATGTGATTTATTGGGGCGGTAAACTGCTGGCACTGTGGGAAGCCGCTGAGCCTTATCGTCTTGATCCCTACACTTTAGAAACTTTGGGCAAAGAATACTTTACAGCGGTTTTCTGTAAGGTGGGCATTGCTCACCAATATCTCAAATGTCTATCACGTAGGCTTTTGTGAGCAATGCCCACCCTACGATTTGTGGTCTATTCATATGAAAACCGCTGTAACGGTGTGTTGTCAGAAGGTGAAGCATTTTCTGCCCATCCCCGCTTAGATCCTAATTCTGTTCTAGATAATGGTGCGCCAAGCCTTGTCAACTTTTCCATCAAGCCGGGATTATCCACCACGATTACAATTTTCGAGCTAAACACTGAGGGTAAGATTGTACGACAGCACGCCCATAGGGTTCCAGGATTTGCCTTTATCCACGATTTTGCCATTACCCCCAATTACTGTATATTCTTTCAAAATCCCGTTACCTTTAATCCCATACCTTTTGTATTGGGAATGCGTGGTGCAGGGGAATGTATTAAGTTTCAGCCACAACAACCCACTCGCGTAATCATCATTTCGCGTAACCCGAAACAAAAGCGAGTTCAAATTATAGAAACGCGAACCGGCTTTGTCTTCCACCATGTCAATGCAATTGAGCTGGAAGATGAAATTGTTATTGACTCACTTTGCTACGAATCTCTGCCAGAAGTACAACCGCAAAGTGATTTTCGACAAGTAGATTTTGATGCGAGCAAGCCAGGACAATTATGGCGTTTTCATCTTAATCTCAAAAATCAGACAGTGCAGCAAGAGTTGTTGATCAGTCGGTGTTGTGAATTTCCCAGCTTACATCCGCAAAACGTTGGTCGCCCATATCGTTATTTATACATGGGTGCAGCTCATGCAGAGACTGGTAATGCTCCATTGCAAGCATTTCTGAAAGTGGATTTTGAGTCAGGAAAACAACAACTTTGGAGTGCCGCCCCGTATGGATTTGCTAGTGAACCTATTTTTGTTCCACGCACCTCCCACAGCCCTGCTTCTCAAGGGGTGACAAACGCGGGTGAAGATGATGGCTGGGTGCTGGCTTTGGTTTATGACTCTGAGTACCATCGCTCAGATGTGGTGATTTTAGATGCAAAAGATTTCCACAAAGGATCTATCGCCAGATTGCATCTCAAGCACCATATTCCTTATGGGTTGCATGGAAGTTTTACCTCTAAGTGCTTTGTCTAATTTCGTTTGGTAAAGCATGTAAGCGTATAGTTTGAGAATGCTCTTGGTGTCATTTGGCATAAACTGAATTCAAGCTATGCAAATCATTGAGATTGGGGTTTTCCCCCAATCTTATTGATAACTACTTAATACCTGCTGAGTTCTTAGTATGGTTATCAATTATCTTAGCTAAGCCAGGTACCGCCTCTTCCACATGCTTCTTAGCTGAATTGCGGAGTTTATCATATACACCTCGCAGAGCCTTATTCTTGGTTTTCTCTATCTTTGCGTCGGTAATGCTGAGTATTGCATCCGCTGTGCGAGAACTGTTCTGCGTGAGGTGTTCGACTGGATTGCCTGACTGTATGCCCTCACTCCAAATAGGATCAATTGCTGTTAATGATTGCGGCAGAAGCATTGCAACGGCGTCAGCACAATAAGTAGGCGCAAACCCCTTTATAGCAGTGTAGCCGGCTTTAAAGGCGAGACCAGAAACCCCTTGCATTGAAGCGACTTGCTGATCCATCAACTTCGTGCAGTCAGCCACAACCATATTCTTTTTAGTTGGATCTAACAGCTCGTCACTAAGTCTCATTTCGATTCTCCTTAAAGTAATAGCACTTAATTTTTATTCAACTAATTGTTCTGCCCAGCAGGAAATTACAGAAGACATTATGAGGTTTATACCAATTTTCTATGGGGAATTGGTATGAAAGGATCTTCATAAACTTTTTCATGTTATACCAATTCTCTGTAAAATTATGCCAATTCTCCATGAAGATGTTCTTAATTTAGCCCTTAGACGGTAATGCACCACTAAAAGTAAACTCCAAAGGGCTTTGTATGTCTGGCTGAAACAGGACATTGCCGTGAGGAATACTGAGTGATACAAAAAAGTAAGAGAGTGTCAACTTTAGAACTTCACGGAACTTTTATCACTTATATCTGTTCCCTTGCGAAAAAACTGTTGCAACACCTCCCCTGGTTTGCGATCCCAAGTGTCGATATGTTCGTAAATTAAACCCTCTTGATTGAGTTTGTAAGTTGAGTAGCCGTTGAAAAACACTCCAGCTTTCCAAGGAACGCGCAAAACACCCCTGACTGTCCACTTAGCCAAAATTATGTCTTCGGCTGACTGATAGACTTCGTGTAAATCAAAGTAAATTTTAGTAAAAAATAATCGAGCGTGAAATCGCAAAGTCCAAAAGATAATGCGATAGTTTAATTTTCCTTTAAATTTATTGACAGGATCTTGAAAGTAAATATCCTGCGTGTAGATGTCGTAAGAAATATCCTTTTTAAAAAGTGTTGGTAAATCGTTTTTAAGAGTTTCAATATCTTTTTGCACCTGCAATTGATATTCCATGCATGACCCCCTAAACAAAATTTCTTAAAAATCTCAGCAACTGCTGCCAAATAGATAATGATATTTTCTTGTTCACTCTACCTTGAATTAAATCTAACAGAGAAGGGAATGCAGCAGACTGGGCATAAGGACCTTTTCGCAACACCTCAGCTAATGCGTTATTTTCTTGTCGCAAACCTTCGTAGAAAAAGAAAATTTCCCCATAAATTCCACAACCACGGTTATACTCAATAGCCTGCAATAAGTGCTCTGAACTTATCCGGTAAGAACCAAGTTTCATCAAAATTCCTGGTGCTAACTTGGATAGAGTATTATCTATGAATTGCTCGTTTACTAATTTATCAATAATGCTTTTATAAGAGAGAAAATCACGGCGGTAGATTTGGGGATGGATCATATCTACAAGCCCTCGTTTCAGCCAAGTAGGCGAGTCTTGTAAGTATTCTTTATATGCCCAGTCGTGGATATTCGGAGTTATTGATATTAACAGGTTAGAATTAATCGCTTTGACTGCTTGATAGAGGCGGGCAAGAAATTCAGTCAGAATATCGGCACGCCACTGCAACCATCTTCCATCCTTAAAGTTTTTTGGCGGATTCTCACCAAACTGCTGACGATAGCGTTCTTGAGTTTTTCTGTCATAGCCGCCTTCACTAGGGAATGCAGGTAGACGATCATCACCTTGGATACCATCTACATCATAATTTTTTACGACTTCCAATATTATATTTAACATAAAATCTTGAACTTCTGGATCAAGGGCATTCAGCCACTCAAAGCCATTTTTGTTCAGCAACTTCCCCTCACGATCACGGGCAGCCCATTCAGGTTTTTTTGCCAGCAGTTGTCCACCATTTAAATTGTAGGAACTGGCGAATCCATATTCAAACCAAGGAATGATTTTTAACCCCACCCGCCGCGCCTCTGTAACGACTTCCGCCAAGGGATCGCGTCCGACAAACTGTGGGTTGATTTCTGTATTAAAGGTTTGACGCATCAATTGACTAGGATACATTGTCGCCCCTTTGTTCCAGACAACAGGGAAGACAACATTAAATCCTGTCTGGGCCAGGAAATGCATAGCTTGTGCAATGTTTTCTCGGGAATTGAAAACTTTGCTATCTGTTGTGGGTAACCAGACACCGCGTATTTCTACTTTTGCCATGCACTTTTCAACGTGTGACTACCCGACGATAGCGTGCCTGAATCACCATGTAAACACCATAGGCAACTAAACCCAGCGCTACGATACCCAAAAGCCAAGGACCATAGGGTTGTTGTGCTAGTGTGTGTAACACCTCACTTAAACCTCCTGCTTGACTAGCGTCAGACTGAGTTGCTGCTTGAATTAAAAACCAGCCAGTAATACAGAAGACTATCCCTCGGGCTACTAAACCAAATCTAGAAATACCCATTACCAACTTGCGTTCTGAATCGTCCAATTCATTCAAATTTAAGTTTTTCCGAAACTTACTACTAAAGGCTTGATAGAACTGATAGAAACCCAAACCAATAACAAACGCCCCCCCAGCACCAACTAACCATTGACCAAAGGGTTGAGAAAGTAATCTTGCTGTCCAATCTTGTCTAGAGTTACTGTTACCACCACTGTTAGAACCGAGAATAATTTGCACAGCACTCAAAGCAATACCAGCATAGATCAAACCATTGATTACATAACCAACTCGCTGTAGTAAACCTTTAGCATCTGTGCCTTTATTTTCTGGGTCGTTTATTGCCTGTACAAAACGAAGAATTACGTATCCAATTAGTCCAATTGCCACTAAAGCTAGTAGAAACTCTCCAAATGGCTGATTGACAATTTCCCGGAGAGCGCCTTTAGTATCAGTGATTTTACCACCACTGCTAAATGCCGCCTGCGCTGCCAATAGTCCAACGATCGCGTAAACTATTCCTTTAGATATATAACCAAATCTAGCTAGTCTTTCAATCCATAATGAATGATGATGTATTAGTTGCTGTGTCATAAGAGTTGGATTAAATCATAGCTAAGTAATTACCAGATTTGATCCCAAACATACATCTACCAAGAGAGGAATTATCAATCCCTGAATTAAGAATGGTTGAAGACTGATTTTCTTCTTAAATTTTTATTTCATATAGATAATTTTTATGTATTTAGTTACTATTAATACTTGTATTTAAAGTCCCCTTATCTAACTAGAAGAGTATAAATTATGTCTGTATTAGAAGGTTCATGGCAGCATAAGTATATCACTGCAAACGGCATGAAATTGCATTACGTTACTCAAGGGAATGGCCCTTTAATGGTAATGTTGCATGGATTTCCTGAGTTTTGGTACTCGTGGCGGTATCAAATACCAGAATTTGCCCAAAACTTTAAAGTGGTTGCCCTTGACTTGCGTGGCTATAACGATAGCGAAAAGCCTAAGAACCAGTCAGCTTATGTGATGGATGAATTTGTCAGAGATGTTGAGGCGCTTATTAAAGGATTGGGATACGAAAAATGTATTTTGCTGGGACATGATTGGGGTGGTGCGATCGCCTGGAATTTCGCTTACTCTCATCCCCAAATGGTAGAGCGTTTAATTGTACTCAATTTGCCTCATCCCGCTAAATTTGCCGAAGGCTTACGCACTCCTCAACAGTTGCTACGTAGCTGGTATATATTCTTCTTTCAATTACCAGGAATACCAGAATTACTCATACAATCCTTGGATTATCAACTGATTGAAAATACATTTCAAGGTATGGCGATCGACAAAAGTGCTTTCACTCAAGCGGATCTGAATGCTTACAAAGATGCTGCTGCCAAACGTGGTGCTTTGACAGCAATGTTGAACTATTATCGCAACATTTTTAAACAGAGAATAGTTAATCAAAGTTGGGGTGTTTTGGAAGTACCAACGTTGATGATTTGGGGAGAAAACGATACTGCCCTTGGCAAGGAATTAACCTACGGCACTCAAGCTTATGTGAAAGATTTTCAAATCAGATATATTCCTAACTGTAGCCATTGGGTACAGCAGGAACAGCCTCAATTAGTCAATAATTACATACGAGAGTTTTTGGGAGAACATTATACCAATTCAAAATTCAAAATTCAAAATTCAAAATAAAGAAAGCCAGACATCACAAGGGTTTGGGAGTGTGTATCTGTCGCATTCTTTTTTTAAATTGGTATTAGTTAAAGAAGAACTCAGAACGCAGCCCGTTCTGACAACTGTGTTCTGGGTTATTTTTGTTCAGATAATGAGAATGAACTCTTTGAGATGAGATTAATTTCAATACCAGCACATATATAGCAGTCCTAAATCATTCGTAAGATTTTCTCTTCTCTTTCTTGGCGTCCTTGGCGTCTTGGCGGTTCGATAATTCTCACAACTCATATAGGATTGCTATATTGTTCGTCAGGCAAACGAAAAACTTAATGCAAGCCTGAAAGCTAGCAATTTTGTTCAACCACCTGATAAACAAAACTAAGACTTGCCCAATGATTCACATCCAATATATAGGAATCAGTCGTTGTAGTGTTCGTATCCTTGATTGCACTGGCATTATGTAAATCTTGTAGAACAGCTTGTACGACTTCTAGGGGATTTGTCAAGGGCTGAATACGGTGCTGTTCTGCTTTGGGATACTTAGCAGCTTCTAAAGCAGCGAGGGACTGGGTAAAAGGTGCAGTACTAAAAATAAGTTGGGTTTCACTTAAGGAACTTGGTGCTTGCACAACCCATTCAAAACCTGAAGTCGTTTGTGGTACTGTTAAAGTTTCTCCTGGGGAGATAACTATATCTTTAGCGACTAGTTTGGTTTGCGATGAGTCTGCTTCAGTATCTTTGTACCAAGGCACCAGGGCGATCGCAGTTCTACTGCTATTTAATCCTAGCAGCATCAGATAAACAGGGCGCGAGCTCTTGTTTTCCACTCGATACTGTATCTTACTGCCAACGCTGACAGTGGGAATATCACCAAGTTCAGGATTGAATGACTTCTTGTTTGATGTTTGAGTGGTTTGGTTTGGCAGTGTTTCTCGTTGTATGACTGCCCTAGGTGTTAAAGAACCTATGATCTCTAATGTTGCCTTAATCCCCAAGCCAGAAGATCCTGTATTTTGTGTGAGTCCCCATAATTTTGCCGCCAGTAAAGTTCCTAGTTTTGGTTTTAACCGCTGTGCAGCCACCTTCACTGCTTCTTTAGCTTCTCCACCACTGCTTGGAATGAACTCGCCACCAGGAGAGAATAAACCGTAAGGACTGCGAGACACGGCTGTAGAGTCTGTTGCTTCTAAATCTTTATTCTTCGCTTCAGCTACTTTTCCAAACAAATAATCTGCTGGTTGTTCTCCGGTGACTACGCTTAGTAAATGGGTGGCGGTTGAAAAGGCACTTGTTGCATCCACTCGTTCAATTCTTTCGAGTCCATTCAGGGCGACTGTTAAACCAATATTTCGGGGTATAACTCGCACAGCTTCCTGAACAAGTTGTCCGACTTGGGGAGAAGTTGTACCATCAGAACTCAACATTTGCGCTTTTGCTGTCAACCCAGCACGCGATTTCAAAATCAGCTGTATGTTCGATCCTTCTTTTGTAATGATCGTGAATTGTGAATTGACTCCGTAGTATTCCAGTACTTGTGCAGGTACTCCTCCCAGCCACAGTAGGATTGTTTTCCCATCGTCCTCCACTCCTGTAACCACTCCTTCTGCACTGCTGGTGTTTGGAAGCAAAATATCTCCAATTGGTGTACGGGAAAGCTGACTTTTGCTATCTAGCAATAAAGCTGGTTGCTGTTTTGTACTACCCAACTGCTGAATAGAACCTGCCACATGAGATAGGCAGACTTGAATTGTTGTTGCTGGTGTGGCTTGCCATAAGTACTGGGTTAAGGCATAAGTAAATAATCCCGCACTAAAACCAGATAACTGTCCCTCCCTTGCGAATTCCTTGGGGGTAGAGGTTGCGCAAAGCACAATAACTGACTCTTCACTAGAGACTTTTGCTTGTAACTGTTTTTGCAACTCAAGTTCTTCTGGTAAGAAGATAGCTTGTTCTGGTTGTGGGAGGGCGCGAATTTTTAGGTTTGTTAGTAAAGAGTTAGAGGTCCCATAGTAGCTTGTATCTAACACTGCTGCTACATGCTTTGTGGCAAGCGATCGCAACATCAGCAACAGTGTTTCTTCTAATAAATAGTTGACTTTTTTACTTTCTTGTCCATCTCTATCATTAAATAAAACAAGAGCGTTTTGCTCTGTTTCTTGCATTTCTAATTTGACACGACTGCCATAGCCACTATAGTGGAAGACAACTACATCATCAGATTTAGCTTGCTTAACCAGATGCTCGAAAAAAGTCCTCTCAATAGCTTTTCTTGTCGCTTGTTCATTAGTTAACGAGATAATATCAGAGGGTTGGAAACCAAAGCGGTGAATCAAAAGTTCCCTTTGTAGTTCCACATCAGTTAGACAACCGCTCAAAGCTGGAGATTGTGGGTACTGATTAATCCCGACTAATAAAGCCAATTTACGCGGTGCAGATTGTGCTAAAGCTTGATAGTAGCGGCTTCCTAATGTCAACCACCCAGTTTCAATCGCACTCAACACCCCAAATATAGAGCCAAAACTTTCTAAAAACGTTCGCCGCTTCATAACTTAAGTTAACTATCAGGCCTCAGTCTATCAGCTATAGCTTAAAGGTCTGAGGTCTGAGTGTAAAGCAACCTTTTACACTTTACTATCTGTCTTTTGTATGGTTTAAATTTCGTAAGTATGAACTGGTACTCGGATTGCGCGTGCCAATTCTGCCGCCACCTCTGGACGAGAAAATTCTGGTGGAGGTAACTCGCCTCGGCGCAGCATTTCCCGCACTTTTGTTCCCGAAAGATGAATCCGCTCTTCTGGAAGACTAGGACTTGTTTTGTCTGTCGCCATTTGCTGGGTACGCATGCAGTAAAAGGCGTGTTCAAACATCATCGGTACAATGCCCAGTTCTTCAGGCTTAAACTCATCAAAGATGTACTGAGCATCATAAGTGCCGTAGTAATTTCCTACGCCAGCATGATCCCGTCCTACGATAAAGTGAGTGCAACCGTAGTTCTTGCGAATCAAAGCATGGAAAATTGCCTCCCGAGGACCAGCATAACGCATAGCCGAGGGATTAATTGCTAAAAGGACGCGGTTATGTGGGTAGTATTTTTCCATCAAAATTTCGTAACAGCGCATTCGCACATCTGCGGGAATGTCATCTTCTTTCGTCGCCCCAACCAATGGGTGCAAAAATAGACCATCCACAATTTCTAGGGCGCACTTTTGGATATATTCATGGGCGCGGTGGATCGGGTTGCGAGTTTGGAACCCAACAACAGTTTTCCAGCCCATTTGCTGAAACAACTGCCGAGACTCGACAGGATCAACTTGGTATTTTGGAAACAGAGGATGAGACTTGCGTTCTAATAACCACACATCACCTGCTAAATTTACAGAACCTTGATTGTAAACTACCTGTACACCAGGATGCTTTGAGTCATTGGTTCGATAAACATGAACCGCTTCACGAGTCTTATCGTAGTGATATTTTTGTGTTAGTTCTAATACCCCGATATATTCACCAGCAGGATTATCCAAGCGAATCAAATCACCTTCTTTTAAGGGGGCGGCGACTTGTTCACTCACCGAGAGTGTAACAGGAATTGACCAAACGGTACCGTTGGCGAGACGCATTTGAGCAACAACACCGTTATAGTCCTCCTGGTTCATAAAACCAGTTAGTGGACTCAAACCGCCAATTGCAATCATTTGCAAATCTGATACTGCTCGTTCATTAAGTTGAACTCGCGGTAGAAAGTCGGCTTTTGAAAGAAATACTTGTTTTTGCTCAGGTGTAGCGATGCGATTCACCAATTGCCCACCGTGAGGGGCTATGCCATCGTAATGATAACTCAAGGCTGTCCTTTGTTTGCGATAACTACATTTTTTTTTAATCTATGTATTAACTTATCATTTTCCGTTTCGCAGATTCGAAGTTACCAGTTATCAGTTATCAGTTATCAGTTACCAGTTTTCACTATTCCCTGTTCCCTGTTCACTGTTCACTGTTCCCTGTTCACTGTTTGCTCAATGATCCCCCCACCTAACACCTTCTCCCCTTCGTACCACACAGCAGCTTGTCCGGGAGTAATGCTGAATTGAGGTTCATCAAACACTAAGCGAACACGAGAATAATCTGCGGGAATAACTGTGACTGGTACAGGAGTGGAACGATAGCGAATTTGAACTTCCGCCCGAATGGGACTTGATGGTTCAGCAATGGATACCCAATTAACCCTTTGTACAGTACATTCTGGTTCGGTTACTTTGGTGCGATCGCCCACAATCACCCTGTTATTCACTGCATCCAATGCAATCACATACAGTGGTTCAGCGGCGGCGATACCTATACCCTTACGTTGCCCAATTGTGTAATGATGAACACCATCATGTTCACCCAGAATTTTACCTGAAGTATCAACAATATCTCCTTTTTTGGGCGCAAGATACTTATCTAGAAACGCTCGCATTGAGCCGTTACTTTCCACCAAGCATAAGTCTTGGCTTTCTGGCTTATCTGCTGTTTTCAACTTGTATTCATCAGCCAGATGACGAGTTTCGCTTTTTTGTAACTCTCCTAGTGGAAATACACTTCCTGCTAGTAGTTCTTGCGACAAATCATAGAGAAAGTAGGACTGGTCTTTGTTGCGATCAAATGCACGCAGCAATTGGTAGCGTCCAGTAGCGGGATCATATTGAATGCGAGCATAGTGACCAGTGGCAATGCGATCGCACTCTAAATTTTCCCGCGCGTATTGCAACATCGGACCAAATTTTACAGTTTTGTTACATTGTGAGCAAGGCAAAGGAGTGATCCCAGTACTGTAACCACCCACCAAGTAATCAATGATATTAGTTTGAAAGACGTCCCGAATATCAACAATATGATGGGGAATACCTAGCTGCTCACAGATATAAGCTGCATCAATCATACCTTCAGAGCAACACTGACCTTTCCCCTTCATCAACCAAAGGGTTAAACCAATCACTTCATAGCCTTGATCGTGCAAAATGGCTGCTGCGGTGGAACTATCAACGCCACCAGAAAGACCAACTACAATTTTGTTCATAAAAGAGTTCGCTTCTTGTATAAAATTACTACATAAATCAAGATATTGGATTTCTATTTGATTTTTGAACAGAACTCCGTACAGTTTCTGTTAAGTGTTCTCTATTTCCTGTTCCCTGTTCCCTGTTCCCTGTTCCCTAGCTCAACTAGTAACTTCATAAACCAAACCGGATTCCTATGTTTTAGATTTTGGATTAAATCACTCGATTATTTTTTAGTCAAGAAAATCATTTAAAATTTTTGCTGCTAATAATATGGTCAGTGCAATACCGAATCAGATTATGGCATTTATCAAATGGAGCCAACCATCTTTGATTTTGCGCTTGCTCTTAGGAGGGTGGTTAGTTTTTTTATCTCAATCTAACTTAGCATATGCCCAAATCAATCCTAGCGAAGTTTTCATAGCACAGCGACGATCAGTGTATGATGGTGTTCCGCCTGCACCTTCAGATGAACCGTTTCCAGCAGAACCGTCAGGTTCACAAGGTTATACACCTCCTGAGGTGAATACATCGTCCCAACGTTCTATTGAATTCCAAGCACCTGAAGCACCCTCTTATGGATCTAACCGTGGTTATGCTCCCTACAAGGTGTATATTGATGACAATGGTTATGGACGGCGAGGAACAGGTCTAATTCCCAGAAATGCTTTTAGACAACGGTTTCAAGGACGTTCTGTGATTCAAGTAGGAGCTTTTAGGACAAGAGAAGGAGCTAGAAGCCTAGCCAGACGACTGGAATCTGATGGGGTATATTCTGCAAGAGTTGTTTATAGCGATCGCATTGTTTATAAGGGACGTGGACGCGATCAACCCGACGTTCCCTATGATTCTGGTAGAGACAATTATCGTAGAGGTGATTACGATAGAGGCGATTCTGGTAGACGATCTAGTTATTACTATGTCGTTCTTCCTGCCAAGTCGGAAGAGTTACCCCGCTATAGAAACGAAATCAGAAGCTACATCGGACGAAATTTCTACGCAGAACGAGATGTATACGTCATCCCCAGACTTGAACCGCGAGGACCACATGTAGCAGTTGGACCTTTTGTCAACCGTTGGCAGGCAGAAGAATGGAATAGCTATCTGCGCAAGGATTCAAGATTTGGTAATGCGAGAGTTTACTACGGAAAGTAATTATTCAGTTATCAGTTATCAGTTATCAGTTATCGCAGGAGTCCTTGATAAGTGTTCACTGATAACTGTTCACTGATATGAGTCCTCGCAGGAACAGCACAAACAACCCGAAAACCTATATCGTTGTAGCCGATATCGGAACCGTACCTGTAGCGGAGTGCAGAACAGCAACATTTAGGATTGTAGTACCACGACCCACCCCGCATAATTCTACAATTATTGTCATTATCAATATGCTGCCAAGCACTTCCGTCTGTTGGCGCTCCCTCATAATTTTCCGAGGAACAAGAATCTTCACACCATTCCGACACATTCCCATGCATATCGTATAAACCAAAGGCGTTAGGCGAGAAAGTTCCTACAGATGTAGTTTTTTCCCGATACTCTCCTTGGGGTTCGCTAGCAAACGTTGTGCGGGCATCATAGTTTGCTAACTTATCTGTCAGGGTTTCACCAAAGTGAAATGGTGTTGTGGTTCCAGCACGACAGGCATATTCCCACTCCGCTTCGCTCGGAAGTCGATAATTTTTTCCTGTCTTTTTAGATAATCTAGCACAAAACTCTACTACATCATACCAGGAAACGCGTTCTACAGGATAGTCATCACCTTTAAAATAAGATGGTTCTGGCTTTAGCTCTCGATTGATTTGGGGTAATGCGGCTACCACTTGCCATTGTGCTTGAGTCATTGGATATTTACCCATGAAAAACGGTTGAACGGTAACTTCATGCTGAGGTTTTTCTCTTTCATATCCTTCACCTTGTGGCGAACCCATCAGAAATTTACCACCGGGGATAGCCACCATTTCTAGGGTGATGTTCTTGCCTACATTTTCAAGGTAATATTGAGCTTGGCGTTTTTCTCGTTTAATTTCCTGTCCTTGAGCATTTACCGTGATAACATCAAACTCAAAAGTTGGGGTTTGAGGTGAGGATTTCCTCTCAATCACAGGCTCTACTATTGGAGAAGACTTCTCACCCTCAAAAGTTCGGGTTTGAGGTGAGGACTTGCTCTCAATCACAGGCTCTACTATTGGAGAAGACTTCTCACCTTGAGCAACACCCAACTTCCATAAATAAGGTATTGTATCCTGTAAAATATTTTCTAATTCAATAGCAACGATACCCTCATCGAAAGCTCTTTGAATTACATCTTTATTATCAACATTGTCATATCCCAGCCCATCATAAAATCCTTCAGCAAATACAATCGCTGCTCTGTCCTCAATTGGCTGCTCCATGCCAATTACATAATTAATATGTTTGCTAATTGCTTCAGCAGGTAAAGCTGAATAACAAGCATTAAGTAATACACATTTTACATAATCACTATGCAGCTTAAACAATGCTGCTAGTCCTCTTGGTAATACAGGTTTATGGTTTCCTCCATCATCTTCTAATACTAAACTGCCATCCTGCATACCATGTCCGCAGAAATGCACAATTTGAGGCATTTCTTCTGCAAGTGCTCTACGAATATCTTGGGGGCGTACAGCAGTTCTAATTTTAATTTCAAATGAATCTCTTCTGACTGCTCGTTTGATGGCTTCTTCTATGTCCCGGATTTCTCTATCTACACGTAAGTTTTGCGGAAGCGCCGCCAATAGTAAAATTTTTTGCTTAGGACTTACGCACGCGCTACCAGAAAGAGCGGGTTGCGATTGCTTCCCTTCGATCGCAATGACAGTAGTTACGTTGTTCGTGCCTAAGTCCTGTTGATCGTAATTTGATAAATTGGGAAAAATTTTATGGTATATATCTTTTAATTCTTGATTACCAGGATTATCTTCATGCGCACCTTTAAGAAGTTGTTCTAACTTACCTTGTGACTTAGCCCATTCCATCAACTTAAAAACAACTTCTCTAAAATTTCCACCTCCAGCTATTTCATCTAAATTTTCATCTAATTTAAACATAACCATCATCTGTAAACTAATTTTGCTTGGATAAGCACTGATAATGGCTTCAAATACTTTCTGATATTCCGAACCAGACAGATTCATTGCTTGTTAAAATTAATCACTTCATGTCATTGTTGTTAACAGATTGAATCAATTGGGCTTGATTTCACCTGTAAAAACTGCGGTGCAAAATTAGAAGCAACAGGTTCTAACCCCGTGTTGTTGACAGAGAAATCGCCCCAATTATCAACTAGTATACAAAATAAAGATTTTTTATCCGGTGATTTTTCCTCAGATTAACTAGAAAATGGACACTAAGATCAAAAAAAGCCGGAAAACATAACTCAGCATTCAGTACTAAAAACTCAGAACTTTAGGACTCAGGACTAATGAAAGACAGGCAAGAACAAATTGCACAAGTCATCGTCACCGCACAGCAAATGCACGAAATCGAAAAGCGTATTTTTACAGCGGGAATGCCTGTGGTAGCTTTGATGGAAAAAGTGGCAGGACTTATTGCGCGTCGTGTTCAGGATATTTACCCCCTGTCTTGCCAACAAGAAAACAAAGGGAAAGCTTCCTCATCTCCCAGCCTACGGCTCGCTTCGCTAAGACTCCCTCCCTCCCACGTAGGAATTCTCGTCGGTCCTGGTCATAATGGTGGTGATGCTTTGGTTGTTGCGCGAGAGTTATACTTTCGTGGCTATGAAGTTTTAATATATTGCCCTTTCTCTAAACTTAAGGAATTAACTTCCCAGCACTTGCAGTATTCTAAAAGTTTGGGTTTGCCGTGTTATGACTCCATTGAGCCACTGCAAGATTGTGATTTATTAATTGATGGGTTGTTTGGATTTGGCTTAGAAAGAACGCTCACAGATCCAATCGCTACTGCTATCAATCAGCTCAATGAATGGCACAAACCGATTATTAGTATCGATTTGCCTTCGGGGTTGCACACAGATACGGGTGAGGTGTTGGGAACTGCGGTACGTGCTACACACACTTTTTGCTTAGGTTTGTGGAAGCTGGGTTTATTGCAAGACGAAGCTCTCGATTATATCGGTAAAGCTGAGTTAATAGATTTTGATTTTCCCTTGGCTGATATACAAGCGGTACTGGAAAATTCACCAAGTACTAAACGCATCACAAAAACAACAGCCCTCTCTACTCTGCCTTTACCCCGTCCGCCAGTCACGCATAAATATAAGGAAGGGCACTTGCTGTTGATTTGTGGTTCGCGTCGGTATTCGGGAGGAGCAATATTAACTGGGTTGGGTGCGCGAGCAAGTGGTGTCGGTATGCTCTCAATTGCTGTACCAGAATCTCTCAAATCTATCATGGTGGCGCAGTTACCAGAAGCGTTGATTATTGGTTGTCCGGAAACAGAATCTGGGGCGATCGCTCAACTGCAACTCCCACCAAAAACGGATTTGAGTTCATTTAGTGCGATCGCCTGTGGTCCCGGCTTAACCCGAGATGCCAGCCCAATTTTACAAGAAGTATTAGATAGCACTAGCCCCTTACTTCTAGATGCTGATGGTTTGAATATCTTGGCTGAAATGAGAAACTTTCAGACGTTACAAAAACGACAAGAAGTAACCGTACTTACACCACATGCGGGTGAATTCAAGCGGTTGTTTCCTGACATTCCTGATGCTAATCACCACAGAGTCAAAGCAACGCGGGAAGCGGCGGCGCAAAGTGGTGCAGTGGTGTTATTGAAAGGCGCAAGAACTGTTATTGCCAACTCCCAAGGAACCGTTTGGATTAATCCCGAAAGTACGCCAGCCTTGGGGCGTGGTGGTAGTGGAGATGTTTTAACTGGGTTGATTGGTGGATTATTAGCGCAAGCTTCTTCTAAAAAGATTTCTGTAGAGGAGATTGTTGCAACTGGTGCTTGGTGGCATTCTCAAGCAGCAATTTTAGCAGCACAAGAGCGCACAGAATTGGGAGTAGATGCCCATACTCTGACGAATTATCTCAGCGCTGTTTTGGCATCTACGTTGGGAAACTTTCCTGCATAGCGCTGTTTCAGCACTCGCACACTCGTTATTCTGACTCTTGACTACTTCTTGGTCAATAGACCAATGCGCAAAAGTCAGATTTTACGAGGTTCTGTTAAGAGTTAAACGTTCAGAATTCCCTGTTCCCTGTTCCCTATTCCCTCTTCCCTACAACTGCCACGAAGTCTAAGAGTCTAAGAGGATGTCTTAAAAGTTTAAGCAAGGTATATTTTGTCATTCTGAATGTAGCGTTCGCGCAGCGTGTCCCTTTGGGACTCAGCGGAATGAAGAATCTAGAGTTTGAGGCGTAGTTTTGAGATGCTTCACTACGCTATCGCTGCGTTCAGCATGACATTTTTGACTTCTCAGACATCCTCTAATAATTACAACCAAACTTCTAAGCCTAATTTTTTTAAATATCTTAAGCCCAACACAATCTGCTGACGCCTACCCCAAACCTCTAAATCAAACCAACCGTCATTTTCAGGGTTGGTATCTAATACTGCTCCGGAAATGTTAACAGTTAATCCATAACAAGAAACAAGCCCTGCAATAACTGGGTAAGACTGATAGTTTTGAGGAATACAAACTTGAAATTTAGCACGAGTGGTTTGTCCTTCTACGACATTGGAATCAGCTTTTTTGTCATTGTCGTCAATGATGTCACTCAAATTGTGATTTTTACATAAAATCTTGAACTTTTCCTGATTTTCTTGGGCAATGCTTTTGATATCTAACTGCACAATCTCTATATTTAGTTCTTGAAGATAGGCAAGACCTGCTTCTAAGCGCTGAGAAACCCCTTGAATTTCTAGGTTAAACCAACCGTCATCTTTTGCATGAGCTTCTAAAAGAGCAGATGCAATATTGATTATTAAATCGTAACGAGAAATCAATCGCGAGACAATTGGTTGACGATGGTAGTGCTGAGGAATCCTGATCTGGATCTGACTTAATGTAGAATTCAAAGTTGTAGATAATGTCATCTGTCTAATCCCTCAAAGTATCAGCAATTTTACTGAAGCTGATAGAAACTCAAGTTTTTCTATAGCTTTTAAAATCTAATTAGCAGTAAATTGATAAGATAACCGTATTTTATCATAACTCTATTTTGCTTTTAAAGAGTAAATCTGACTATCCGTAACACCTGACGCCCGCCTTTGAGGGATTTAGTCCATTTCGCCCTATCTGAATCATTGTAAGATTTTTGGGTTTTGCAGCGGGAACTAGACTAAGGTTTAAACGTGATTGTTGACACGTATGGGCATAGAACAGCCCCTGCGAAAATATGTGTTCAATTAACTGAAAAGATCTGTAAGGTCGCCTATCATTGCTGGATTGTTCAACGCGCGAACTCTCCTTCTGTTCTTAATTCATGTAAGAGGTCTATGGTCGATACTACTCACAAACATCTGATTATTGGGGCTGGTTTTGTCGGATTGGGTATGGCTGAGGCACTCAAGGGTGCTGGTATTCCCTACGATCAGGTCGATGCTAGTGATGACATCGGCGGAAATTGGTATCACGGTGTTTACGAAACCGCACATATCATCTCATCCCGCAAAATTACTCAATTTACTCATTTTCCCATGCCAGATGATTATCCCGACTTCCCCAGCGCTCAAAACATGCGGGATTATCTGAATACTTTTGCCGATCATTTTGATTTACGTCAGCAAATCGAACTCAATCGTACCGTTAATTACGTGCGACCCATTGAAAACAATCTCTGGGAAGTCACTTTCACTGATGGGGAACAACGAATTTATAAAGGGGTGTTAGTGTGCAACGGGCATCACTGGTGCAAACGTTTGCCCGAATTCAAGGGAGAATTTAACGGAGAGATTATTCATTCCAAAGATTACAAACGACCCGAAATGCTTCGTGGCAAACGAGTTCTGGTTATCGGCAGCGGAAACTCAGCTTGTGACATTGCGGCAGAAGCAGCTCGGGTAGGAGCCAAGTGTGTCTTGAGTATGCGCGAATCGGTATGGTTCATCCCTAAGACATTTGCTGGAGTTCCGTTCGTCGATCTATTGCAATGGTGGATGCCAGAATGGTTTCAGCGACTGACGGCATACGGGATAATGCGTTTGACGTTCGGCAAGCACGAAGACTATGGTCTATCCAAACCGAACCATCAAGTTTTTGATAAACACCCCACTATAAACAATGAGGTGCCTTACTACATCAAACATGGTCGTATAATTCCCAAGCCTAGTGTGCGTCAGCTTAATGGTTGGGAAGTCGAGTTTAGCGATGGCAGTTGTGAGGAATTTGACTTAATTGTTTGTGCAACCGGTTTTTATGTTGCTTATTCCTTCTTACCTCAGGAACTCCAGCGCGTCGAAGGATCAGTCGTCAAATGTTATGGTGGAGCATTTCCCGACGACTACAAGGGACTGTATTACATCGGATGGGGACAAGTTCGGGGAGGTGTTGGATCGGTGATTGCCGCTAGCAGTCCGTTGTTCATCCGTTGTCTCAAACTCCAGGATGAAATCAATGTGCCGATTGGTCTAGTTTTCAAAGAAATGGGGCAACAGCTACCAACAACCCATCTGTCTGATCCACAAAAGACTTTTAGGCAACTAAACCTGACTAACTTCTTATTTAACAGAATTGTCAAAAAAGCCCATCAGGTTGATGCCCAATATCCCATCTTTCGTAACACTCCACTCCTTCCCAATACTGTTCAGTTAACCGAGAAAGGAGTTAAGTGCGATTCGTTGCTAGCCGAATCCCAGTAACCAGTCTGGATATAAGCCAGCCAACCCCGAGCGTACTTGAGGGGCGATTGCGCAAAGCAAGAGACGCCTGCATGCGTATCGCCACAATAAAAGAAACCAAAGCAGTCTTAGAGAGTGATAAAAAATTACTAGCAGCGTTTCTTGGCGAAATAAGAACAAATCTCTTGGGCGTTGGTTCTTTTTTTGAGTTGATCAATTCAACCTGTGTTATGGTAGCGGCAAGCGATCGCCAAAGCGATCGCTATTTGTCTTTGTCTTTATCTACACAAACCTAAACTGGGAAAATCGGTTTACGGAAACTGGGTTTTCCCGAGTTACGGAGAATATGGCTATCCTACGGTAAAAGCGCATACGCACGCTTTTCAAATAGCATCGAGGCGAGCAAGCATCACGGTTGCAGGATACTATCGATATTAAGCTATCTTGGAACAGAAATTATCGGATAAACATATGGCGCGTTTAGAACTCATTTCTCTTTACTGCGAAAAAACCGAAGATACACTTGGCAGTGATGAAGTTTACTTTGTCATTAACGGTAAGCAGGTTGGAGGAGTGACTACCATCCAGGAAGCAGAAGGTAAAGACTTGAGAGATATTTCTAATATCATCTTTGATCGCACTGCTGAAATTAAACTGTACGACAAAGACACAGGTATCTTTAATAATGATGATCTCATTGGCAGCGTCACCGCTAGCAGCGGCCAGGCTGGGCAAGGAGAAATGACTGGTAAGTTTAATCGAGGTGGCGCAGATTATACCTTGACTTGGCGAGTTGTGGCGTAGTTCAACCATCTGGGGAAATTTCCCCAGATAGCATGCGATAAAATGATAAGTTTTTAACCAAACTTGATATTAGCTATTTGATGATTGCTCAATTGAGATTACACTTGCCAAAACTTGTACTTTTATTAGCTTGCGCACGAGATGCTGAGCTTGATGTTTATACAGTGGTGTTGGCAACACTCTAGGCAAATTATTCATCCATTGCCTAGCAGTAGTGGAACTACATCCTGTGATCAAGGCTATTTCCTCTGCACCATCAGCACTAGCATTTCTAGTCAGAGTTTTTTCAATCTGCACCTTAAAAAGGCGAGGCAGCATTTCACCCCATTCAATTCGCTGCAAACCAGTGCTTGTTGCTAAAACAATCAAGCGATCGCCCCCACAAAGCCTGACATCATCCCAAGGCATTAACGAGTAATTGTCTTGCTGCTGTTTCTGGTAAAGAATCGGCACAACACCGTAGCCATGAGCTATTTCAGATAGAAGCAACTTATTGAGGGTATCACCTTCTTCGATGTTGTATTCCGTTACCATAACGACTTGATCGCTTAAGTGAAACAAGCTAAGAACGTTTTCTCCAAAGGCAGCACAAGCAAAAACTTCCGCTGACAAAGCCGCGCCACACAGAACTTGAGCATAGGGAAACAAAGGGGTGATATTATCACTAAATTGGCGATCTTGAGAGCGGATAATTAACCGACTGGCAGGGTTGATTGCATGAGCCATTAAACCAATTTCCAGATTTTCCATGTGATCATCCCCAACTAAAACGATACTTTTGGCATGGGAGAGATTCACAACAGCGAGTGCTTCGGTTGGATTGTCAACAATCACAGGCATCTCGGGTAAAACCCGTTGATCGAGAGTCGTAGTATGAATTCCCACAAACGGCTGGTTGAGTTCTTGAAAAACAGCAGCGACTTTTTGCCCCAACCGATTTAAGCCAATGAGTACCACATGGTTACGTTCTGGCACAGGAGGATGTCTATTGAGAAACTGGAACCTTGAAGCCACAAGAGCATCAGTTAGCAGTGCATACAATACTCCCACGAAAGCTTGACCTGTCAACGTCAGTCCCAGGCTGAACAACCGCAACCACCACGGCATATGATCTGAAGGTAGTGGTTGCGATGCAAACTTAACGCTGCCAAATAAATCTCCGTATCCTCCCAAAAGCAAAACTGCTGTCGCATAGAAAGCTTCGAGTAAGGTGATCTGAGGATAGTACAAGCGATAGAGAACTATTCCAAGCAGCCATAGTATGAGTACGGTAATTGCATAAATTGTCGCAATTCGTCGGATTTGATTTTGGCTTTGGTAGTAAGATTGCCAAAATCGCACTATTTTCTCTTTAAGATTCTTCGGTGTGATGCCTCGGACAAACTGTTGCCATTGCCACCGAGAACGCTGAGATTCCCTGAGATGCTCAGATAAAGTTAGATCTTCTGCAACTTCAATATAAACGAGTGTGTCTCCCGCTTGCACAACTGCCTCTGGGTTCCACTCATAGAACTGTTTGGGTGGGTTAGATGAAACAGGTATGTGACTCAAGATGTGGCGAGTTGTTAAATTGAGTCTATGTACTGGCTTGCCATTGCACCAGCGATCCTTTGGTTGTACCTGATGCTCTATCACTCGCAACGGTTGCCCTTCTAAGGTAAAATATCCAATAGCTTCGGATGCCAGGGCTGTCAGAGCGAAGGCATAAGCTGATAGATGGGTAGGCTCAAAGGCAACAAAATTGCCTAGATTTTCCCACAACAGTTCGTTAAAATTTTGTTTTTCTGAACGTACAATCAGGCGAACGTGCGGATTAAGACGCCGTGCTGCAAATGCAGCTTCTATATTCATCCGCTCATCTCTTGTAACTAAAAGTATTGAACGACACTCATCTATACCTGCCTGCTGTAAAATACTTGGCTGGCGGCAGTCTCCTATGATTAACTTTTCTAGTAAGCTTGGTACTTCTGGGACTTCCCATTGTCCGGGCTGGACATCGTCAATGGCGCTGACTTTAACATCGTACTCCTTTAGGACTGCGACACAATGTTGCCCTAAGGTTTTGAGTCCGCATACTAAGAAAAGGTTTTGCTTTTTTTGTTGATTGGTGGTGTCGGGAGGATGCACTTTCTGTTGATGGCAGCATTCGATACTGCTAACAGTATGTGTTCAGTGAAATTATATCCCATATTCTGTACACTGAAATGTTGTCAGACCTGTCTGCGATTCACACGTCCGCATTCATCAGCTTTCTGCTTTCATTGCTGTAATTTAGACTACTTTTAGTATTTATTCACATGTTATAAATAAACGGCAGCCTTTATTCCACTTTTGGTAGAGTTTTGTTAAGAAAATTAACAAGCCTTAACAAAAGGAAATAGTTACTATGGTAGTTGTACATGAAAATAATAAACTACATCATGTTGTAATCATTGGTGGAGGCTTTGGTGGACTGTATACAGCAAAGACTCTTGCCAAAGCAAATGTCAATGTTACTCTCATCGATAAACGTAACTTTCATTTATTTCAACCGCTTTTATATCAAGTTGCGACAGGTACGCTATCACCCTCTGATATCTCCTCACCATTACGAGCTGTATTCAGAAAAAGCAAGAATACAAAAGTGTTGTTGGGAGAAATAAATGATATTGATCCAGAATCCCAAGAAGTTATTCTGGGTGATAAAGTAATACCGTACGATACATTAGTTGTTGCCACAGGTGCTAACCATTCCTATTTTGGTCATGATAACTGGAAACCAATGGCTCCTGGCTTGAAAACTGTTGAAAATGCCATAGAAATACGTCGCCGAATCTTTTCGGCATTTGAAGCAGCAGAAAATGAAACTGATCCCGAATTACGCCGTGCTTGGTTGACTTTTGTAATTGTCGGAGCTGGTCCAACCGGTGTAGAATTAGCGGGTGCGGTCGCAGAGTTGGCACATAAAACTCTCAAAGACGATTTCCGCAACATCGACACAAGAGAAACTAGAATTTTACTATTGCAAGGTGGCGATCGCATCCTCCCTCATATGGCACCACAGTTATCAGAAGTCGCAAAAGTATCTTTGCAAAAGTTGGGTGTGGATACCCAAACTAATACCAGGGTAACAAATATTAAAAATGACGTTGTTACTTTCAAGCAAGGTGATGAAGTTAAAGAAATTGCCTCAAAAACTATATTATGGGCAGCAGGTGTGAAAGGTTCCGCTATGGGGCAAGTTTTAGCAAACCGCACAGGTGTAGAGTGCGATCGCTCCGGACGTGTAATTGTAGAACCAGACTTGACGATTAAGGGTTATAAAAACATCTTTGTCATCGGAGATTTAGGCAACTTCTCTCATCAAGATGGAAAACCCTTACCTGGTGTTGCACCCGTAGCCAAACAAGAAGGAGAGTATGTAGCTAAGCTCATTAAAAAACGGCTTCAAGGTCAAACACTACGACAATTTCGTTACAATGACGTAGGTAGTTTGGCGATGATTGGCAAAAATTTAGCTGTTGTAGATTTAAGCTTCATCAAACTCCAAGGTTTCCTTGCTTGGATATTTTGGTTAGTCGTTCATATCTACTTCTTAATCGAGTTCGACACTAAATTACTAGTAGTATTTCAGTGGGCATGGAATTATCTCACTCGTAGTCGTCGCTCTAGATTGATTACAGGTCGAGAAGCTTTTGAAGAAGGGAAAACTGTTACCAACGATGTTCCTTCGACCACTATAAAAGGTAAGGATTCAGGTGAGGGGGTATTGACAAGTGTGACATCCAAAGCGGATTATCACAATTATGGAAAAAGACCTGCCTTTGAAACTAGACTGTGAAACCCTTAGACAGTTGGCGAGCAAATAACTGGTGGACATCATTGTTGAGCAGGTGATCGCACGTCAATGGGAGAGGAAAAGGCGATAAATCAAGAGGTTTAGGCTTGTTCCGTACTGTCTTAACAACATCTAGGTTTTTGTTTTCAGGAGCAGCGAAAAATAAAACCTAGATGTTGTCCTACCTTTGGCATAAGCGTTAGTGAAGTACCCCACCGCATGGCGGATGGGGCTAAGCGCTAAGGCGCACGCTGAGTCCCAAGGGGACACGCGCAAGGGACGCGAACGCGTCTGGCTTGCCGTTGCTACGTTAGGTATATTCATTGCTGAATATCCGACACTCAAGTCGGTGATAGTCTGACACAGCATCTCTGGTTTTTTCAACATATCTGCATTAATTCGGCGACTTGCGCCCGGAGTAGCCGTTTAACCTAAAGGTATTTCTCTAGTGCTTGACTAAAGGTTTCATAGGAAGCCTTGCCAACCAGACGTTCTACCTCTTCGCCATCTTTAAAAATCAGCACGGCAGGAATACTCTTGATATTATATTTTTTGGCATTTTCTTTGTTGTGATCGAGATCGACCTTCACCACCTTGGCACGATCTTCATATTTTTCTGCTAATTCGTCGATGAAAGGACTAATCAACTTACATGGGCCACACCAAGAGGCTGTGTAATCAACTACCACAAGTCCCGAAGAGGTTAAAAGATTATCAAAGTCACTATCTTGGATATAAACAGCTTTAGTCATGGAAATTTTTGAACCTAAATTATACGTGTGGAATGTTTAAGTACGAGAATTTAATACAATGTCAATATATCATCAATTAGAGCAGCTTTTGATTCCTGATAAGCTAATGTGCATTGCAGCATTCACCCACAGTCGCGTGTTTTCTCAACCGAAACACCAAAGATTTTGACACTCCTGATATCGTGTCCGGTTAAAGACTTATCATTAGGACTCTTCGGGAGCAGGGGGAAGGGAGTAGGGAGAAAGGGTTTTCGGTTTCTGCATAGATTTAGGAATAATAACTAATCAACCGGACTTGATATGACATCATTAATGACCTGTGTCAATGAAATTGCCAGATGATACGCCCGGTTTGACCAGGGTCTGACACGTAGAAAAACAAGCACGAGCGTACTATAACGAGTACCCTGCTTCGCCGACAGATCAACAAAACAAAAGCTGGCTTGTTTTTCAGGGGCGGCACGTTTCGGGTTGTTGCTTCTTACCCGTTCGCGTAGCGTCTCCGGAGGAGATAAGCTGCCGCTGACTTTGCGTCACCAACCCTTAACCGAACTATGGCAGCACTAACCCGATCATGCCTTGCTTTGGACGTAGAGGAATCAACTGCAAATGAAAACCTCTTTACCTTAGTTTGTCAAGAAGTGTATCAGATATTAAGGAGAAGCACTTGGTTCAAAAGAGAATTGCTCACTCTCCGCGCCGATTTTTCAAGTGTTACAGCTACCAACGGAACTAAGTTTCCAATTCTTACGTTAAAGATTATTTACAAAAATTAACATATTGTGATAATTTAATGACTGGAGAGCAAAACTGTATCTCCAGAGACATATTGCTTCATCTTTAGTCAGTTACAAACTTAGCGAGGTACCCCTCTATATGGCAATTACTATCGATTCCGCCCGTGGTATTTTTCCCGGTACATTATCGGCTGATGCAGTACCGGCTTTGACTGCACGATTCAAGCAACTCAGTGCCGAAGATCAACTGGCATGGACGTGGTTCGCTTTCCTGGAGATGGGCAAAACGGTCACAGTTGCAGCTCCTGGTGCAGCCAGAATGCAGTTTGCCGAACAAATCCTGAACCAAATCAAACAAATGACCTTTGAGGAGCAAACTCAGGTTATGTCTGATCTGGCAAACAACGCAGATACGCCTATTTGCCGCACCTATGCTACTTGGTCGCCTAATATTAAACTAGGTTTTTGGAATCAGCTCGGGGAATGGATGGAGCAAGGCATTGTCGCGCCAATTCCGGCTGGCTATAAGCTTTCAGCCAATGCTACTGCCGTATTGGAAACCCTCAAAAACCTGGATCAAGGACAACAGATCACCGTCCTACGAAACTCGGTTGTGGACATGGGGTTTGATGCAAGTAAACTAGGCGACTATGCCAGAGTTTCTGAACCTGTGGTCGCGCCTAAAGAAAAGTCTCAGCGTACTAAAGTCACCATTGAAGGTCTCGACAACCCAACAGTGTTGAGCTACATGGACAATTTGAATGCAAATGATTTTGATGAACTAATTAAGCTGTTCGTGGCGGACGGTGCTTTGCAACCTCCCTTTCAAAGACCGATTATTGGCAAAGATGCAATTCTGCGGTTCTTCCGAGAAGAGTGTCAGAACCTCAAGTTGGCACCAGAGCGCGGTGTCGCTGAACCTGCAGACGATGGCTACACTCAAGTGAAAGTTACAGGCAAGGTTCAGACCCCCTGGTTTGGCGCAGCAGTGGGCATGAATATGGCTTGGCGGTTCTTGATCAATTCTGAAAACAAGATCTTTTTCGTAGCCATTGACTTGTTAGCCTCTCCCAAAGAGCTTATGAATCTGGCAAGATAAGAAGACTCGCGCCCAGAGTAAATCACTAACTATTGTGGGGAGCGCTCTGTTAACCAAGAGCGCTCAATTACTCTAAGCAAACAAAACAATCCTAACCAACTAACTACCGCACAAATTTCAGATTGAGTGATGCAAGTGAGTGAAGCTAAATGGACTGATACTGAAAAAAAGATAGCTCGATCTGCCTTTGATCAAGCCTACAAGCGAGAAGTTGAGGCTTTGCTTAAACAAGTTCGAGAACAAGCAAGCACACTCGTGGAGTTGAGTGATCTCTGGCGGTTACATGATTTCTTGAGTGCTAGAAGGCATGAAGTCGAGGGTAAGTACGACTACCAATATTCTGTTCTGCTCTTTGTCTTTGCTGGATTGGTCAAGGAAGGCTGGCTCCATCTGAACGAACTGGAAGGGCTGGATAAAGATAAGCTATCCAAGATCGCTGCTTTGGCACGGATGTAGCCTAGTATAGTCACTCTTCTTACAAGATTGTGACGACGAGGCAGACACCGCGTGCAGTAGCATTGGAACCAAAATGTACGCGCTCCAAATAATTATTGTGATAACAATAAAATTTCTACCTTCTTTAATGCCTCATTCTTACTGTTTTTTCAGGCAATGATTGCATTATTCCTGTGATAATCTATCTTATCACAGGAATAGGCAACTTTAAGGGCGCAGCCCGTTCTATCTTAAAGTTATGGTAAGTTTCACCTAGCAGGTAAAGATAACCTTTTAGGCTGAGGCAAATGACTATCTTGAACGCTATCCACTTCTGATGATGTCAACAATTGCCGAATCAACCTTGCTACAGCTTTTTGTGCCAACTGGTTGGCGAATTGTTGACTTAAACGCTGTACTGCTGGATTGAACAATAGCTGAGTAATTTGAGGTACGAGTTGTGTTGCGTCAAAATCACGGGTTTGTTGGAGAATATTCAAAATGCGTTTGATATGCTCTAAGGTTTGTTCTTGTTCGACACTCGCACCGGGGGTTTCATTGACTGCTGTGATCCCAACTCTTTCGCGCAGTAAGTAAGTAAAGTTGTGCAAAACATTTTTTCTTAAAGCATCGACTCCTCTAATAATTTCGTCCACCAGTTTCTCTCGAATAAAGGCGCCGCGTTCAGAAGACAAAAAATCTAGTGCTTGATTTGTGACTAAGTTCAAGTCATAATCTTGACTATTACGAGCATTACGTAATAAATTTTCTAAACGATTCCAGCGGAATTTACCTTCTTTAAACAGCAAATCTTGCAACGATGCTCTTAATTCCGGCGCTGGATCGGTTAATAGACGTTTAGAAACATAAGGATAAGCTTCGCTGAGGACTTTGAAATTAGGATCAATATAGATAGCAATTCCTTCCAAGGTTACCAATGAACGAATAATCAGAGCGTAATATGGTGGTACGCGGAAGGGATATTCATACATTAAAGCTGAAAGATCATCAGTGATGCTTTTGATGTTTAACTCAGCAACACTGGCTCCTTGAGCATCAGCAAATACGTTGCCAAAAGCTGGAATAATTGGTGTTAAATCTGTTTCTGGGGATAAGAAATCTAACTTAACATAGTCTTTTGCCAAGCCCTCAAAATCGCGGTTGACAACATGGACGATCGCCTCAATCAAACCATAGCGCTGTTGCGGCTGAATCTCGCTCATCATCCCAAAGTCGAGGTAAGCCAATTGCCCATCGAATGTCGCGAGCAAATTACCTGGGTGAGGATCAGCATGGAAAAATCCATGTTCCAGCAGCTGGCGTAGCGAACACTGTACACCAACTTCTATCAAATAACGAGCATTTATACCTAAATTGCGAAGTTCTTCTGTCTCGGTTAATTTAACGCCATCAATCCACTCCATCGTCAAAACCCGACGATTGGTGTATTCCCAGTAAATTTTTGGCACGTACACATCTTTCATGTGACCATAAAGCTGGTAAAAACGCTCAGCGTTTTCTCCTTCATGAATGTAGTCCATCTCTTCAAAGATGCGATCGCCTAATTCATCAAGAATACCAACAAGATCACTGCGCACCCGTTTAAATGTTTTCTTCGCCCATGCAGCGAGTTTGCGTAAAAGATACAAATCAATGGTAATACTTTCTCTCAAGTCTGGACGTTGGACTTTAACAGCGACTTGTTCACCAGATTTGAGCTTACCTTTATAAACTTGACCTAAGGAAGCAGCAGCAATTGGTTCACTAGAGAGTTCAACGTAAATCTCCTGCGGAGGTAACCCCAACTCTTCTTCAATAAACTGATAAGCAATTTCGTTAGGAAAAGCTGGTAACTTGTCTTGCAATCGAGTTAGTTCTTCCAAATACACAGGAGGAACCAAATCTGGTCGAGTGGATAAAGCTTGTCCTATTTTGATGTAAGCGGGTCCCAGCTTAGTCAACAATTCTCGCAACTTAATTGCTCGCCTTAGGTCATTTTTAACAACAACTCCCCGCTTGCTATCCCACCACAACCCCGCAGCAAAAGTCACAGTTGATGTCAAAACTGTGATAATCCGCCGGAAAACTTGCAGGGGTCTTTTTTGGTAATGCGCCGAAATCTCCTGGGGATTGTAATGTATTGCTTGCGACTCAGTTTTTCTCGTAACCACCACTTGGGTTTCGTCTGAAGTTGGTAAGCTAACAACTTCGACGATCGCACTATTTTCAGGTACTCGTTCAACATTGGACACATTACCTGGGTTGGAGGTGCTTACGAGACTGTCTTCTGTAAATTGGGAAGTAGGGGGAGTTGTCTTAGCATTCATGTCGCACTACCATAGTATTTAATTTATTTTATTAATTATTGTAACTTTTTCTTGTCTGAATCTGTAAATTTGATTAAGAAACGGTGGAGAAAGAGAAATTTAGAGACTAGAACTTCTTGGCTACAATCTATTTCTCAATTCAAGAATTATATCCTCAGCACAATTTACACTTCATGAACTAAACTAAATTTGGTACACTTCAATTGGTCGTACTCGTCCGATGGTATGAGATATTCCTAACTGCTAACCGTTGATTTATAGTTTCCCACAAATCAAAAGAATCCGGCGTCTGTCCTCATGGAGAATTTGACTTAATGTTGTCTGTATTGCGAATAGAAAATTTTGCCCTGATTGACCAATTAGAACTGGAATTTGGGACAGGACTTAATGTTTTGACAGGGGAAACCGGCGCGGGAAAGTCGATTATTTTAGATGCGATAGATGCTGTATTGGGTGGTAAAGTATCCAGTCGTGTGATTCGCAGTGGTACAACTCGGGCAATGGTAGAAGCGACGTTTAGCTCTAACTTAGGATTAGCCGCCTGGTTAAGCGAACAAGAAATAGATTTAATCGAAGATAATTTTATAATTATTAGCCGAGAAATTGCAGCTACCTCAAGTAATATTCGCAGTCGATCGCGCGTTAATGGAGTATTGGTTAATCGAGCGTTGATGTCCGGACTCAGAGAACGCTTGGTGGAAATCACCGCTCAAGGGCAAACTGTACAAGTGGGACAATCTGCTCAAGTCCGAGAGTGGTTGGATATATACGGTGGCAATTCCCTGATACAGCAGCGACAACTTGTCGCCTTGAGTTTTAGCGAGTATCAAAAAGCGCATATAGCCCTAGAAAAACGCCGGACATCAGAACGCGATCGCCTACAACAACTCGACCTACTCACATACCAAGTACAGGAACTCAAAACTGCTAATCTCAGTGAACCAGATGAATTAGAAAAGCTTTTACAAGAGCGAGAACGTCTCAATCATGTCGTTGATTTACAACAGATGAGTTACAAAGTTTACCAAGCTTTGTATCAAAATGATGCTGAAACTCCAGCAGCAGGAGATTTGCTCGGAGACAGTGAAATCACATTAAGCGACATGGTAGAATACGATACCCAACTGCAACCGTTGTTGGATATGGTCAGAGATGCTCAAGCAACCTTGGCAGAAGTGGGACGACAAATTAATACCTACGGGGAAAATTTGGAAGCCGATCCGCAGCGCTTAGAGGAAGTAGAAGAGCGTATTCAGGAATTAAAGCAAATTTGTCGTAAGTACGGTTCGACTCTGACTGAGGCGATCGCTTATTACCAACGCATCCAAGAAGAGTTGGCTGAACTTAATAATAGCGACCAATCAATCGAAAGTCTGGAAAAACAAGAAAATATTTGTTGGGAAAAGCTGACTGAAGCTTGTCAGAAGTTAACTCTGCTGCGACGCACCACTGCGGCTGTTCTAGAAGCAGAACTGATCAGGGAACTCAAACCTTTGGCAATGGAAAAGGTACAGTTTCAAGTTGAGATTGTACCAACTTCCCCAACCGCAACGGGAGCAGATAAAATAACCTTTTTGTTTAGTCCTAACCCAGGAGAACCCCTGCAACCCTTAACACAAATTGCTTCTGGCGGTGAAATGAGCCGCTTTTTATTAGCGCTCAAAACTTGTTTTTCTCAAGCTGATGAGAATGCGACACTGGTGTTTGATGAAATTGACGTTGGGGTTTCTGGACGTGTCGCACAGGCTATTGCAGAAAAATTGCATCAGTTAGGTGAAAGCTCTCAAGTATTATGTGTGACACACCAGCCCTTAGTTGCAGCAATGGCAGACCGACATTTCCGAGTCGATAAGCAAGTCATCACCCTCGAACCAGGTGACAAAACAAACAACGGACATCCGGAACAACGTACTGTTGTGCGAGTCACAAGCCTGGATAATTTAAACAAGCGTCGAGAAGAACTAGCACAGTTAGCTGGTGGGAAATCGGTGCAGGAGGCGATCGCATTTGCTGAGTCTTTGTTGACGCAAGCAGCGGATCATCGTCGAAATGCGGTTAAAGAAGAATTCAAAAGCTAGAATTCTGAATTCTGAATCAGGAATATAGGGATTCAAACCCTCTATTTAGTAGCAACAGCAACTTTCTGTAGTAATGTCATAGGTCCAATGTCTTTGATAATCTCCATTTGTTGCTCGTTTTGTACGAAAAGCGAACCTGCAAATCCTAATGAGTTGACAGAAATGGACTCAAAAGATTCATGCGATAGCGAAGCGCTGCTGCTTTCAGCAGATCGCGGTACAATCAACATCCATTCCCTTGTCGCCAGAAGATTATAAGCACCAGATTGTCTTCCACTGTTTTCTAAGCCGACAGCGTGTAGCAGGGTGCGGTACTGCGAGAGTGTGACTTCAGCCGCTTTCAATGGAGATTGTACCGAAAGAGGATCTAGCCTTGTAAAGGCGTGTACAAAAGGAAACTGCGGTATAGTGGTAATCAAGTCTTGAAACTGAGCGGATGCCAACAGAGGTTCAATCGGTATCTGCAACCCATCGGGTATGAGTGGAAGTGGAACCAGTTGCAAATGCTTGTGTCGCTGACTAGCACCTGCAATTTTGCCACCATTGTAAAAGACTAAACCATCAACCTCCGCTAGACACGCCCACATTGCTGCAAAATCTTGCAGAGTGAGTAGAGTTTCCTGTTCTTCAAAAGCACGAGTGATGATCAGCAAGTGATTGTCAACAACGTTAAATTTGTTTAAGATACATACGTGTGTCTGAGAAATATCTGCTACAAACAAATCCTCCTCGTAGGGAAGAAAAGGATTAAATTCTTGACTGGAGGAAGTTTTTGTCTGTTGTTTTTGCTTAACAGCATCTTTGCGAGCCAAGTTAGATAAAACTCGCACTAAGAAGCGAACACCATCTTGCTCTATGAACTCAAATTCTGTTGGTATTGTCAGCAACGCCCCACATTGTAGAGCGTACTCAGTCTGTTCTTGAACACGTTTCCACAAAGTGCCTGGTTTGAGTAAAATTTTTTCATGTATAGCTTGTTTGTCTTGTTGCATGATAGCGCGAATAGAGAGTGTGAAATATAGGAATCTGGTTTGATTTCTGAACTTACTCGTGAAGATAGGGAACAGGGAACAGGGAATACGGAATACGGAATACGGAATACGGAATACGGAACTTCAAGTGTATAAAGCTTCGCAAAAATCAAAAATGAATCTTATATAACTTATGTATTAACATGTAGATACTGTTGCAACAAACCAATCACAACCTCAGGTCTTTCCAAATGGGGTAAGACTCCTGCATCTGGAATTGTATGAAAATCACGAATTGCATTGGTATTTAACTTCCTCAAACGCTGTCCTAGCTGAACACTGGTAAATTGTGCCTTTTCACCCCACAATATCACAGTAGGAATAGTCAGTTGTTGAATATACAAACTCAAATCAAAGTAAAGGTTACCCTGTAAAAATGCCAAGGCTGCAAATTTAGCATTAGGCTGTTTTGCAGAGGCTAAGAAAGCTTGTACCATTTCTGAAGAAACTCGTTCTGGTTTGGCAAACAAAAAACTTTGTAAAAAGTTGCGTACCGCCAGTTCATTTTGAGCGCCAACAGTATAAATGAAATCATCCAAGAGTGGTATGTTGATCAGTCCAAGTGGAAGTCTGCGTCCTGCACCTTGCCCAAAATCATCAAATCCAGAGGGACACACCAAAAACAGGGCTTGAAATAAAAAAGGGTGAGCGATCGCGAGGCGAATCATCAAAGCAGCTGTTAATGAAGACGCAATCACCGTTACTGGTGGACGACAAGTATGTCTAATAAACTCTGCAATACTCGTCAAATAATCGTTAATTTGGTAATCTCGCACAGGATGTGCAGATTCACCCCAACCAATTAAGTCCGGCGCTATAATCTCGTACTTAGCTGCAAAAGCAGGGTAAACTTTAGACCATTCATAAGCACAAGCCCCGCCACCAAAGTTATGGAGAAAAACTAGGGGAGGTAAATTTTCTCTCTCAGCAATCAACCAAGGTGCAGTCGTTTGGGTGTAGTAAGTCATAAACCCCACAGAGGTATGAACGACTTTTTGTCCAAAGCCAAGAGGTTGAAACTGGAGCATAGTTTGCTACCCTCGTGAATATGTGTTTCTAGTGGCAAGTTAAAGCCTGGTGGCGTATAGGTCAAGGTTGTTGGCTACAAATCAAATAATTATGGCGTATCACTTTTGTGCTTGCCATTTTTTGCCTGCATACTCCCAATGCTTTCATAATATCAATATTGATGATTAATGTCATGAGTTATTAATTTTTCAACTGTATATAGGACTACTATTTTATTTTGGCTCAGCTAGGTACACCTTAAAGAGCCTTTTTCCCTGTTAAGCGTTAAGCGCGTACACAAGTAATTTCACCCTTCGGGTTCGCCAGATGCCTACGGAGGGAAACCCTCCTGCAGCACTGGTCTGACCAAATCAAACCGGATTCCTATATACATAAATAAAGTTAAGTAGCCATCATGAACTGCGTTCACCGGACAATCCTCAAAGTATACTGAGGAGTGCTTTAGTTGACACGAAAAACATAAACACCCTGATATTTAACCTTTGACTATTTAATGACTAACAACGGTATCCCTTCAATGTGTGATGATTCAAACAAGCACCCATATACTAGATTTCCTACCTTCAACTGCTGATTAGCATTACACCAACAAAAATAATCTGATTTCGTCGCAGAGTTGGTAATATGCGCCACATAGTAACTTTGGTCTTCACTATCTCTTGCTAAAATGCGAAAACACTTATAATGCAAGCGTTTCTCTTGTTGTTTAATCGATTCTGGTTTGGCAGAAAAACCCTCGTACGGAAAACGCTTCATTGTTACCTATATACAAAGTCATACGCCAAAGTAAATCTCCTCGTTATTTACTAACAACATTCAGAAGAATGATCTTATGTTAAGTTTTTCTGTATCCTGAGCTACATGATACTCCGCCACGAGTCATGACACTTGAGCGCCAGGAATATTGGGGCGATGATCGCCCCCAAGGACTCGGCTCTGTTTTACCCTTCGGGTTCCCTCGGTGCATAGCGTTGGTTCACTATTGATTATTCTGAATTCTTTGTGTGATCAAAAATCAGTCTATATGGTGGTGAACTGATGAAGAATCATCGTGATAATAATGATTATGGAACAGAACAAGCGTAAGATATGAATCGTGACTAACAACAATCGCTCTCAATGGGATTTAGGCAGATTCATCCAAACCCTGACTTATTTTGAGGTCGTCCCTTTTGTCAACTGGGTACAGGATTTGATTCAAGGTCGTCTTAATAGTAGCCAAAATATACCTGATGGAGCAAAACAAGTGGGTGTGATACTAGTAGCCGGTGCGACGGGTGGAGTTGGTCAGCGAGTGGTCAAACGACTGCTGGATGCGGGTTATAAAGTGCGTGCACTCGTGCGAGACATCGATAAAGCACGGTCAATTCTTAGTGATAATGTTGAATTAGTTGTTGCAGATATTACTAAGCTAGAAACTTTAAATTCCCTAGTTATGGCTAATATCCAAGCGGTTATATCCTGTACAGCGGTACGTGTGCAACCAGTAGAAGGAGATACTCCAGAACGCGCTAAGTATTATCAAGGCATCAAATTTTATCAACCAGAAATTGTTGGCGACACCCCTGAAAATGTAGAATATCAAGGTGTGAAAAACTTGGTAGAAGCTGCTGCTAAATATCTGCCGAAAGCAGGGGAAAAACTATTATTTGATTTCACAAAACCATCAACAGAATTAAAAAATATTTGGGGTGCGGTGGATGATGTTGTCATGGGTGGCGTGAGCGAAAGTCAAATCCAATTGGTGGAACAAACAGCTTTGTTTGCTGGAAATGTCTCAACTGCGAACTCAGGAGGCTTTGCTTCTGTAAGAACGAAAAATTTCGCCCCTCCCTTCAATCTCTCTGGTTACGAAGGTGTAGAATTGCGCTTAAAAGGTGATGGTAAGCGCTATAAATTCCTTCTGCGTACAGAAGCACAATGGGATGGTGTTGCCTACAGTTACTCTTTTAATACAGAAGCTAATACCTGGATGAATGTTCGCATTCCTTTTGCCCAGATGATTGCGGTATTTCGTGCCAAAACTGTCAAAGATTCACCGCAAATTGATCCAAGCAAAATTTGCTCTTTTCAACTGATGTTGAGCAAGTTTGAATATGATGGTGAGTTAAATCCTCAATTTTCTCCTGGTGGTTTTGCTTTGGAAGTGGAATCAATGAAAGCTTATGGTGGGGCAAATTTACCACAGTTTGTCTTAGTCAGTTCAGCGGGTGTGACTCGTCCTGGTCGTCCTGGAATCAATTTAGATGAAGAACCGCCAGCAGTCAAATTAAATGACCAGTTAGGAGGAATTTTAACATGGAAGTTGAAGGGAGAAGATAGTTTAAGAGAAAGCGGAATTCCTTACACGATTATTAGACCATGTGCGCTGACTGAGGAAGTCGGGGGTAAGGAGTTTATTTTAGAGCAAGGTGACAATATCAAAGGAAAAATCAGCCGCGAGGATGTGGCTAAACTCTGTGTAGAAGCCCTACAACAAACGAAAGCATCTAACGTCACATTTGAGGTGAAACAGGGAGAAAATACTGCTAGTTATATTGATTGGCAAAGGTTATTTTCTCAACTGCAACCAAACTGAGGGTAGAGCAAAGTCATGAAACGTATTGGGCTGATGGCATTAGCCCTATTTTTGTCTATTCTACTTTGGGGCACAGTCTTTTCAAACACCGCTTTATCTGGTGCAAATAGAATCTCGCTTCTACAACCTAGAAGCGGATTTACAGCGGTTTTCATATGAATAGACCACAAATCGTAGGGGAGCCAGTGCGTTGGACGGGTTTCCCGGCTTGTAGACGCCCGGAGGGCGGCTTCCCGCAGGGTAGCATCTGGCGTTGGGCATTGCTCACAAAAGCCTACGTGATAGACATTTGAGATATTGCTGAGCAATGCCCACCTTACAGAAAACCGCTGTAATCGTTTGGAGTCGCGGGTTAATCGTATTGAGGCGCAGTTAAATCAAAGTGGGCGATCGTCCCAAAGGGACGGGCGTTCTGCGCCCTCGCCTTCTCGTAGCGCAACGATTACACCATCTCCACGTTCTGGAAGAACTGTGTCGCAGCAAGAACGAGAGAAGATGTTTGATAGACTGGCTACTTTGGTGGTAGAAGTCAAGCAGCAGGTTAATGCACTAGAAGGGCGAGTTGCTAAATTAGAGAAACGCTAGGTTGTTGTGGCGTTGGTACTTGGAATGGAAAATCAGATTGATAGACCAAATTTTTTATGGATGAAAACTGCATAAGTTAATTTTGCTGTCAACTATTAATTTTGTACAGGGGAAGGAAAGAACTTTCACCTGTACAAAATAACTCTACCCAATTTTAATCCAGGAGAATTATGTCTACTCAAACTCAACCTATTCTGAAAAAAGGTAGCCAAGGTTCGGAAGTCACCCGTCTGCAAAACTTGCTAAATCAAGCTGATCGCAAAAAAAACTTCGGAAATCCTCCTCCACTACAAGTTGACGGAGAATTTGGAGGTAATACTGAGACTGCTGTTAAGAACTTCCAAAAATTTTATGGATTAACTATTGATGGAGTTGTTGGTCCCAAAACCTGGGCGAAATTGATCGAAGCTGCAAGTTAGTGTTTTAGCTTTGCGTCGGATTTAGAAGTTATTACCCCCGTCTGTTTGTTATCCCAAGCAGACGGGGGTTTTAGCTTTGAAATGATTTTCCTAGAATTAAATGTTCTCGGGTAATGATGGCTGAGACTCTCTTGAAATGGAGAGTCATACCGTTTCACTTTAAGGTTGATACAAATAGGCAGCAGAGGAGCAGAGGAGCAGAGGAGCAGGGGAGAAAGAATTAGAGACTAATCATTTGTATCAAGGATTTCGTGAAATGGTATCAGGATGAGAAACCGGATTTTTTCTGAAAACTGCATAAGTTGACTTTGCTACCAACTATTACTTTTGCAGGGGGGAAGGAAATGACTTTCTCTTTTAAAGCTACCTGAGTGAACCTCAATAAAGGAGAATTATGTCTACTCAAGCTCATCCTCAACTGCGACAAGGTAGTACAGGTGAACCAGTAAGACATTTGCAAGACTTACTGAATCGAGTTGACCGTAAACGAAACTCTGGAAATCCTCCACCTCTGAATGTTGACGGATATTTTGGATATAATACACAAACGGCTGTTAAGCTGTTCCAAAAATATTACGGACTGTCTATCGATGGGATTGCTGGTCCTAAAACCTGGGAGAAATTGGAGCAAGCAGTACGTTAGTGTTGTGGCTTTGTGATATCAAGCAGACAGGGATTTTAGCTTGACAGCGCTTTCAAAACCAGAAACCACATGGTAAGGCACAGTATTGCTGTGCCTTATTCACAAGAAGCACTTAATACTTAGATGCGTTATAATGTTGTTGAAGAAATAGAGGAACGCTGGCAGATTATTGTAGAACTATTTCGTCGCGGGATCTTACAATTGTAGAATGTTGTTTCTCTAAAAGTGACAAATTTTGGAGAACAAATATGCTCAAAGTGTAATGTTGATGGCAGAAAATCCATGATATGGACACCTCTAAGAGAACGGATTAACAAACTGCCACTTGTTCTCGCTGGACCAATTCTACGACGCACTGAACCCAATGCTGTAACTGTATGGGTGGCTTTGAAAGAAAGCCGTAATGTTACTCTAGAAATATTCGATACGAAGAAAAAAAGACTTTTTAGTGGTAGTCAAAAAACGATAAAAGTTGGTACTTATCTGCACATAGTTGCTGTCACAGCTAAAACTTCATCAAATCTCTTATACGGGGAAAATTATCTTTACAATTTATATTTCGGTCATGGGGAAACGCTGAATCAGCCCGGTGTCTTAACTCTAGAAGGATCAATACAAGACATTATATATCCCCCATATGACTTGCCAAGTTTTGCACTTGTGCCAAGTTGTTTAAATGATGTGCGAATTATTCACGGTTCTTGTCGCAAGCCTCACGGTGAAAGTCTTGATGCACTTGCGTCAGTGGACAAAATGATTAGGGAAGCATTAGAACAAGATCCAAGAAAACGACCGCATCAACTCTTCCTCACAGGTGACCAAATTTATGTGGATGATGTGGCTGATGCTTTACTTTTCATATTGATGGATGCTAGCCAGACACTTTTGGGATGGACAGAAATACTACCAGATGTCCAAAATTATGAAGAGTTAAATCCAGGAAAGCGTAATAATTTAGCAACACATACTGCTGGGTTGACGGCAAGTTTTAACAAACTTAACAGAGTTTCCAATATTGCCAAAAGTCATTTATTCACATTGGGTGAATTTTTGGTAATGTATTTATTTGTTTGGAGTGATGTGCTGTGGAATAAACCCGAAGACTTTCCAAGCTTTGAAGATGTTCATCCTGATGTACAAAAATCTGAAGTAAGTCGAACTTCGTTTACAGAAGACATTGCCGATTTACAAGATTTTCAAGTAACAATTAAAGATATTAGACGTGCTTTAGCAAATGTTCCCACATACATGATATTTGATGACCATGAAATTACAGATGACTGGTTTTTAAATATTGCGTGGTGCGATCGCACTTTTAATAAACCTCTCGGTCGGCGCGTACTCCAAAATGGTTTACTTGCTTATGCTATCTGCCAAGCTTGGGGAAATACACCAGAACAATTTGAACAAGGAAAGCCAGGAGAAGCACTACTCAAAGCCACCGAAGCATGGTCAGCTTCCTATAGCACAAATGCAGAAAACGAACAAGAAATTGCTTTGCGTGTTGGTTTGCCATCCTTTGCAGATATAAAAACAAGTCAGCCAAGGCGAGGCATCCATCAAGAAGGTTCTTTAAAATGGCACTATACTGTAACTGCTCCAGAATATGAAGTTTTAGTTCTGGATACGCGCACATGGCGAGAATTTCCAGGGAAGGACTTTGATTTTCCCGGACTTTTAAGTGCTGAAGGTTGCGATGAACAAATCTCAAAAGTTGTTCGTCCACAAAATACACGAGTGACTTTGGTGATCGCGCCTAGCCCAGTTATTGGCTTACCGTTTTTAGAAACCTTACAAAAGACAGCTAAAACTATTGCAGAGAAGTTGGGTGCTGCGGCTTGGGGTTTTGACCCTGAAGCTTGGGCTTTAGAAGAAACAGCATTTGAAAGGTTGTTTTCCAGACTCGCACTACGAGCATTACCTGCACACCAAAGTCGTGTCATTATCTTATCTGGGGATGTTCACTATAGTTTTACCGCGCGTCTACAATATTCGGCAATACGTCCTTTTCAAAGTTCCAAAAATGTCAAGACGGAACTTGTTATTGCCCAGTTTACGAGTAGTTCGCTTAAGAATGAAGCCAAGGGGTTCGGTGGAAGCCACTCATTGCATACAAAAGGTTTTGTTCCTTTTAGAATTCTAAAATATTTCCCAACAGCAGAAATTTTAGGGTGGGAAAATAAAGGAGGAAAAGAACTAGAAATTGGTGGTTTTTATACTCTTGTAGACCAAACTGTTCAACATCTTCCTTGGAGAGTCAAATGTAGTCCGGCTAAAGTGGACTTAGTCCAAGAACGCGATTGGTTTAGAGTCTTACAAATCACGAAACAACCTGAATGGTGGTACCGGATTGATTTTTTATCAGCGAAACCAGAAGAAATTAATGAACCGAGAAATTATCATTCTCAGCAATTCTATTCTGTCAAAGCACCTCTACCAGGACAAGATCGTAAGCAGCCTCTGGAACAATACCTCGCAATGGCAAGAAACTCTCATGATTATATAGGTAAGAAAGGAAAAGGCAAAGAAGTTGTAGGATTAAATAATATTGCTGAAATCACTTTTGAGTTTGTTGATGGTAAAGAGATAGCTGTACAAACTCTTTGGTGGCGTTTGGAAAGTCATGAAAATGGCAAGCTTTTGGAGCCTTTTCCGTTAACTAGATGTGAAGTATCGCTCGCGTTTGATAATCCAAATTATCCAATGGATGAGGTATTGAAGGAAGTGAAACGGTGAATTATTAAATTTTTAAAAACATCTAATTCTTAACCAACCGCCAAGACGCCAAGGACGCCAAGAAAAGAGAGAAGAGAGAATTTTACGAATGATTTAAGATTGTAATAAATTAGTTCTGTTTGCTATTTGTATAATCATTTTTGCTCATATCAAATCTGTTTGTACTGGAATTATTTCTCTTTTTTATCTCTCTGCGTTCTCTGCGTCTCTGCGGTTTTTTAATAATTCAGATTTAACCAGAAACGATATCATTTATTTTTTTAAAAGTTCCCAATACTGGTGTGCTGCTTCAGCTTCAATCTGATGATCGGCATGCCATTTATTGATAGAACATATATCGTAATATCCAACATTGGTTGTTTCATGGGACTCTTGCAACGTTCCACCAACAACTGTGCAATAAAACTGGAGATGGTAAGTGGTGTGGGGTTGTCCAAAATCTCCAGGCATACGGCAACCAAGACGAATCAACGAACCAACTTCCACAAGCAAACCAGTTTCTTCCTGCACCTCGCGCTTCATCGACTGCTGCGGCGTTTCTCGAACTTCAGCCCAACCACACGGCAAGCACCACGTACTATCGTCAGTTCGCTGAACCAACAACAACTCACCCTGATCGTTTAATATTGCAGCTGATACTCCTATTTTCGGCGTAATGTAGCCCAATTCTGCGCGAAATCGCTTTTCTACTTCTGAAGTTGGGAGGGAAGATAATGCTGAATACTGTGAGGAGGCAAGACTGAGAAGTCGTTCGTAGCGATCGCGATCATAAATGTCTTTTGAATAGTTTAATCCAAGCTGTGCGATCGCTCGTAATTCTTCTAGCAATTCGATAATACTCATGGATTAATTTTGAAATAGATTTATGCCGTTAAGAATTAAGACTGAGATTGGAAAAATACTCCAAAAAATTAAGCTACGTTTCCGACGCAATAATTCAATGAAAATCCGTTGAGTCACAGCTATTGTTTCACCCCAATACTTCATATTAAAACCGCTGACCAGTGGTAATTTCAAATTTTATATCTCCGTCATCGTTAATTGCCAAGTCACCCCGAATTAACCCAAACGGTGACTTGACTCGCAGTCCTAACCCGTAACCGAACCCACTCCCAGGCTTACCTCGCAGTACACCCGGTTCCCCTAGCACTGTTTTGCCAGATCCAAAATCCGAGGCGAAGTCAGCAAAGACAACTCCCCCCACTGACTCAAGAATTGGGAAACGATATTCCATAGAAACCAAGCCATAACTACGTCCACTGCCGACTTTACCACCTCCGTAGCCTCGTACAGAATTCAGTCCACCCAAATCAAACGCTTCTGCTGGTGGAAACTCCCCAATATTTGTACCACCTTGCAAATTAAAAGCCAACATTTCTGGATTTTCAGTTAAGCGACCATGACCTATCCAGGTGACTGGCACATATAGAATATAGTTTGCCCGCAGGCGGTTGCTGGAAATCTTACCCAGTCCAATCGGAATTGCCTGTTCAGTGCTGAGGGTGAGGAGCGATCCTTGAGTTGGATTGTTACGGCGATCGCGCTGATCTCTACTTATAGCAAACGACACCGTAACCAAATCATCTATGCCAGTACCGCTGACTGAGAGAGGACTTCCTAGTCTATCCACTCGTGCAAGATTATAATCGCGATCGCGAAGGCTAATCCTGGTGTAGTTAAGACCAAAAGCTGTATCCCAGTCATTGAAAGATTTTAAAACTGCTATAGATCCGCCAAATTGTCCTTCCCGGACTGTGCTGCCGTTGGACAGCTTGATATCATCGTTGAAAGTGCGAGATAAATCTCGTTTACGAAAAACTCTGATGCTGTACCCTAGGCGGTTTGGTTGTCCATGACGATAAGGACTGGTGAGTTGGCTGTCAAACTGAACATCTTTACCGCTTACCTGAACGCTGGTATCTAGCTGTTCATTAAGACCGTTAATATTTGCATCTTCATATCCCACCTTACCGTAAAGCCCAACATCACCGTTATTACCACCGCCGAAGCTTAAAGAAGGGAAGTGACGTTCCTTAATGTTGTAGATGATATAAACACCAGTGTCATCTTCTTGTAGGGAAACATTGACTTCATCTAATGAGTTTAATCTCCTGAGTCGTTGCAAGTCTTTTTGAAGGACATCCTCACGGAATACTTGACCTGGCTTTAGTTTCAGATTGTCGATGATAAAATCTTTCTGAGTCCGTCCCTCAATCGGTTGACCCTTATCATCGACAAACTTGCCTTTATTATTGATAAAACGGATCTGGATATCTTTGACAAGTCTTTGGGCAATCTCACCAGTCTCGCCACTTTTTCCTCTAAGTTTTTCGAGTATTGGAGGGGTTGGCGATGGGCTTAAATTATCTGTTTGTAAAACAGTAGATTGAGAATTTGCTAGTGCTTGCTGATTTTCCCGGAACAACACTATCCCCACTACAAAAATGGCAACTATTACAATACGCATAACTAAAACTTTGTCATTACCCACATTTTGGTAACAGTCAAATTCTCTCATAACGACACATTGGCAGGGATTGAAATCGCTCTGGATTTTATATTATTCTCCGGTAGGATGGCAACAAAGCAATGCTGTTGCGTTCACTTTAGCTTAAAAAGTTCAGCAATTGAATTTGAATATTGGTCTGTGGACCAGCAACTAGAACCGCACAATCGCCAAATTTGGGCGGACCTGTGAGAATTTTGGGGTTTTGAGAAAAGCCAAACTCTTCAGTGGGGATACCCAATAGATTGCGATTGAGGATGCCGTCGCTGTTGGCATCATGAAAGACGGCGATCGCATAATTTCCTGCTTTTAAGTTTTCAAATTTAACTGTCAGCGGGGCGTTTTCTAGTTTGACGCAACGGGCAGCCACTGCGCGATCGCTACTAGTCGGAAATCCTCGCCCACCAGAAAACACGCTCAGACAAACTTGCCCACGCTGGTTTTTCAAGCCGTTAATGGTGACGGTGAGACTACTGTTAGACACTGCTTTTGCACTGGATATAAATGTCATAAATATGACATCTATTAAAAGTAAAAAGCTCCAGAAAGAACGTTGCATCGTCATAATTTACTGTGTTAAAAACTACAAAATATTTACGCAATGCTTTTTTTAAAGCCAGCCCAATCCACTCAACACAATCGCAGTCGCAAATGTTACCCATAGCACAACTGGTATAATCAAAAACGCTCTCCTCTTTGAGATAGCCCATAGGCGAGCGACGATGGAAACATATTGAATTCTCTACATTAATTTGATTGCAATACGGTGACATTTGTTGCTCAAAAGTTGCTTGCATCTTGCAATATTCAATTGTAAGCTTACCGTGACAACTCTCCCGCTAACGGCAAGCGGTGTAACGGGAGCATCAAAAGGGGAAAAAATGATACCAGTTATTAGAAAAAAACACAAGATATCTCAATCATATTTTAACAAAATCCTTACAATTTTAGGCAAAAATAGACTTGTAACTCATGCCGGAAATTGCCAAATCTAAGTCATTACTTCAGATTATTGTTTTGAAAAAGAATAACATTTGATTCTTTATAGCAATAAACCTAGAGTAAGTAGGTCGGTACAAATAAAGTTAACGATGTTTTGGCAGTCATTAGGAGGCAGCGCCTTGCTGCGCCAGTCCTGCCTTATTTCAATGATAATTATTTACGCCGACCTACTTATTGAACCAGGGGTAACAATGCCTGTGATGTTGGGTGTATTACCTGGCGCTTTGTTAGGGGCAAAAATTTTAGTAGGGGCTAATACTCAAACTTTGAGAATAGTCTTTAGTTGAGTGCTGGTGGTAATGGCACTGAAAATGGTCTACAACAGTTTAGCAGGAGTAATTTAGGATGCATCTATCCAATTTTCATCATCTTGATAGTGGCAATAATGAGCAAAATATTTCTAAGTCTGTGTGCCAAAATGACTGCACAAAAACATCTAGCGAGCAGCGATTTGAGGAGCTGATTAGCAATTTATTAAAATACGGTGTTCTTCTTGCTTGCTCTACGGTTTTGGTAGGAGGAATTTTATATTTACTTAGCTACGGTGCAGAACCTGCTAATTATCAATTTTTTGAAGGACAGCCATCGGTATTAGATTCTCCAAAACTTGTAGCTAGAGGTATTTTTTCAGGTAACCATAATAGCATCATAGTATTTGGACTTTTACAGTTAATTGCTATTCCCGTGATTCGTGTTGCACTTTCAGTATTTGCTTTTGTGCAACAGAGAGATTTTACTTACACAATAATGACATTACTGGCACTGTCGGGACTAATTTATAGCTTTATTGCAGCGTATTAATTGATATAAGTAATTGTTAATGCGGTGCTACATGTCGGCTTCCATTACTTCTGATTATTGTTTCAAAAAAAAATTACGTTTGCTCATCTCAGTGAGAAAACCTAAAGTAAAACTAAGGTTGACAACGAACTCAGACATAAATAACAGCAGACTACAAATTCTGTCGTAAGCACAGCCTCATCTAAATATCAGACACCTAGTTTGCCTTAAAGTTTGCCAAAAAATCTAGTTTGAAAGGAGAAAACATCATGAGACTTCTGAAAGTTGCACTAGTGATTGCAGTTCTGTTTGTGAATTTAGCGATCGCTCAACCTTCTTGGGCAGATCCTAGCTACAAGAAGAACCCCGATTACATGGAAGTGACAAAAACCATTAAAGAATTACAGAAAAGTGCTGAAGGTACAATCCCCGCAGATGTGCAACGCCAAATTGATGAGTTAGAGTTCCAAAAAGCAGCGATAGAATCAGGGATAGCTTGGGGACAATGCCGCAACGAGAGTGGTAGTAACCTAGCAATCTACGGTAATGGTGGCGAAGAGTCAGAAGAATCTGGTAACAGCAATCAACTTTACTTCTTGGCAAATGGTCAAACAACACCTGATCAATGGGATTGTCAGGGTGTTTATCTTCCTGATGATGTGAAAGTTGCTTCCTTAGATAAAACTGGTGCTGTTGCCATCAAGATTATGGATGGTACACAACTTTTAGTCAAGAAAAACCCAGATACTTCAGAATTGGAATTAAATCTCCCCAATGCCAAAGTTGTCAAGCCCGGTGATAAAGATTGGTTTATCCCAAATGTATCGCAAGCTTTTGTTGATTCTCGCATTCCTAATACATTGACTGGCGGAGATAATGGCTAAAATCAATATTTTAACAACGTTATTCAGATAAAATTTGAATGGATTTATCTGAATAATACATAGGACTAGAACTGATACAATTTTCGATTTTATATATTGAAAACCTCACTTCTAGTTCTATTTTCATAACAAGCAATTTTAAGAACTCAATGTCTGACGGGAGTTATTGGAGAAATCAGGATGTTAGAACAGTTAAGTGGATACTTGGGTACAGATTTATCTATTAAAACATTTGGAACTTTACTAGTATTAGTCGCTTTAGAAACAGTTCTGTCTGCTGACAACGCAGTTGCCTTAGCAGCACTAGTTCAAGATATTGAAGATCCACAAAAACAACGTCAGGCTTTAAATTGGGGATTAATTATTGCCTTTATTCTGCGGATTGGTTTACTGTTTACAGCAACATGGGTGATTCAGTTTTGGCAGTTTGAATTAGGAGGCGCTCTTTATTTGTTGTGGTTATCTCTAAAGCATTTTTGGCAATATTTTGATTCCAATGCAGTAGAAGAACAAGCAAACAACTCTTCAAAGCATCCAAATTGTACATTTGGACAAGTTATTCTCTTGATTGCTGTTACAGATTTAGCTTTCTCTCTAGATAGCGTTACAGCAGCCGTTGCAGTTTCTAGTCAAACATGGTTGGTAATGACTGGTTGCGTCATTGGTATTATCACTCTGCGATTTATGGCTGGTTTGTTTGTGCGCTGGCTTTCTGAGTTTACTTATTTACTGGACGCTGCTTATTTAACAGTGTTTGGTGTAGGCGTGAGATTGATGTTTAAAGCATTAATTCCAGATCATGTACCGCCTCAATGGATTATGTTAACGCTGATTGTAGCTCTATTTACTTGGGGATTTTCTAAGCGCTCCGTACCAGAAAATCAGAAAGTCTTGACTATTGATAGCTATGAAAATAACAGAACATAACTTAGTTTTTAATCAACATCTTTTTCTCAATACACCAAAGTCATGAATCTAGAAAAAATAACAAAAAATGAAAGTCCAAATTCTGTTATAGGAACAGAAGTTACTCAGACAACATCTGCACAGATCATCAACGATTTTAATCCTGCCCAAAAAGATAACAAAGATATTAAAGCAATAGTCAGAATAGTTTTGTTACTGTGTGCTTTGACTATCATCTGTAGCTTTTTCGTAATTGTCAATCCTGGACAGCGAGGAGTGTTAATGAAGTTTGGGGAGGTACAACCAGAAATTCTCAGCGAAGGAATTCACCCAATTATCCCGATTGTTAATACTGTCCAAAAGCTGAGTGTGAGACTGCAAAGTCAGGAAATTTCAACTGAAGCTTTATCTAAAGACTTGCAAAATGTTTACACAGATGTGGCTTTAAATTGGCACATCACTCCAGAAAAAGTGAATACGATTTTTCAGCGTGTTGGTAATCAAAAATCCATTGTTCACCGTATTATTAACCCTGCTGTTAAAGAGGTTTTAAAAGCCGTGATGGCAAGGTATACAGCAGAAGAAATTATCACTGTACGTACAGAAGTGAAAGCTGAGGTGGATAAAGCTTTAACATCTCGATTAGGAACTTACGACATAGAAATAGATGATATTTCTTTAGTAAATATTCATTTTTCAGAGCAGTTTAACAAAGCAGTGGAAGCCAAGCAAATTGCTGAACAAGAAGCGAAACGTGCAGGATTTATGGCTATCAAGGCGGAAAACCAAGCCAAAGCAAGAGTAAATTTAGCAAAGGGGGAAGCGATCGCCCATCGATTAATAGTAGAGTCGCTGACTCCTGCAATTTTACAACGCCAAGCGATCGCCAAATGGGATGGTAGGATGCCTTGGATCTCCGCAGGTGGTGGCGACAACACCAGACTCTTTCAATTAGAGTTAGATGAAATTGTCAAAGCTGCTCAGAAAAATCCCCAACAACAAAGAGTCGAATCTCGTTCTGAGTTAACTACTGCACTTCTCAAAGAAAAATAATCACTAAACTAAAATGGATGACTTTATTGGTGCGATTTCAACTGGATTTGCTGCTTTTGCTGCCACTAATCTAGATGATATTGTGGTTCTGCTACTGTTTTTCTCTCAAGTGAGTACAACTTTCCGACATCAACACATTGTTATCGGACAGTATCTCGGTTTTACAGCACTCGTGCTTGCTAGTTTACCCAGTTTCTTTGGTGGTAGGCTTTTCCCAGAGGCTTGGATTGGACTTTTGGGTACGGTTCCCATCGCCATTGGTATTAATCGCTTGCTAAATCCAGCGAGTGATGAGGATGAAACCGTACCAGAATCGGAACAGTCTGCAAATTCTTGGCTAGCTAGCCTATTTTCACCTCAAGCTTATGGAGTTGCTGCTGTAACCATCGCTAATGGCGGTGATAATCTCAGTATCTACGTACCATTATTTGCTAGCTGTACATGGGAAGATTTGGAAGTGATTTTGGCAGTTTTCTTCTCATTAGTTGCGGTTTGGTGCTATGCTGCTTATCGCTTTACGCAAGTTCCCATACTTGCCAAACTCTTCACTCGCTACGGTAATTATTTTGTTCCTTTTATCCTCATAGGATTGGGTATCTATATTTTGATTAATAGCCACACTTTGGAAAATCGTGGTTTAACTGTACTTACGGTGGGGCTAATTGGTTTATGTTTAATTGCAGAGTCAACAGATGCTTTCCGGGATTGTGCATAATCAGTGCTGATGTGTTGAACTCAGAGATACTTACCTATTTGACAACTTTCATAATATAAATTTATTCTCCTGTTTATACGGTGACATTTGTGGTGAATTGCTGTTTTTACACAATGTCAAAAGTTAGAATTATCCATAAAATCTATTTATCATTATCAAAAAAAAGAATATTTGCTTTTATCTAGGGATAAGCATAATATTGAAAACAAGATAAATTGTAAACACAAAATATCAAATGTAATTAATGGTGAGCATCTATAAATAAAAACAATTCAACTATTTAAAAAACTGCTGTTACTTCTATAAGCAGAGAAGGACTATAAAAGTAATTTTAAACCTTTGTAAGCAATAACTATGAGTTGGCTAATTGGTACATTAATTCTTGGCATCTCTGCCGCTTTTGCAACTACCTTTGACGACAATATTTACTTGACTGCTTTCTTTGGAAAAGTTAATCGCACGTTCCGTCCTAAGCATGTTATTTTTGGTGAATTTGTTGGATTTACGGCATTAGTACTTGCTAGTTTGCCTGGTTTTTTTGGTGGTTTATTTCTTCCAGAAGCTTGGATTGGGTTGTTAGGCGTTCTGCCAATTATTATTGGTATTAGCAATCTCATGAGTCGAGATGATGATGACGACACAGTTCAAGATGTGTCAGTGACATTTAGTAACTCAGTAAAACCTAAACGCGGTAAACAATCATTATTGGCGACTCTGCGTGATCCTCAAACTTACCGAGTTTCGGCAGTAACTATTGCTAATGGAGGAAATAACATTGGTATTTATGTACCGTTGTTTGCTACTACCAATCTGCCAAGTTTAGGAGTCATTTTGTGTGTTTGTTATTTAACTGTTGGCATGTGGTGCTTACTGTCTTATAATCTGACTCGTAATCCTCTGATGGCTCCGCTTCTAGCTCGCTATGGTCGAAAAATATTTCCCTGGATATTAATCTGGCTAGGGTTTTCCATCATGATGAAGAGTGGTACGTTTCAACTTGTTCCCAGTCTGGCAACGCTCTTTCATTGAATGTTAGGCGAGGGAATATTAAGCGCAAGTTTATAGAGAAATGGTATGACTACTTAGTAGGAAAAAAAGTAGTTTGGCTTTATAACCCAATACGGTTCAGATAAGAAATTTGCTCGTGTTAGCGCTTTGCGCGGCGAGAAAGTTGGAGCAAGGCAAGCAGGGTGCAAGGGAGAAACCGATTCACACAGGATCAGTTTCCCCCCTCTCCCCGCCCCCTGCTCCCTTGCTGCCTCAACAAATAAATGTCTTAACTGAACCGTATTGCTTTATAACCCACATTCCGCACCTACAACTGTCACACCCCAACGAAACGGAATAGCCCCCATCGACTCAACCAAAACACCCAAGGTTGGTGATGCGGCTCACAATCACGAGTAATGAATACTTTAAGCCACCAATTCCACGTTGTGGCTTAAAGGTGTAACGCAATGTGACTCAATGATTTTCAGCTATAAGTTTTTTACTTTGATTGCAGAATTCAGAACAGAGACTGTGTAGTAAGAAGTAAATAGAAAACTGTTAGACGAGGTAGTAGTATATGCAAGCATTTACTGCGGTTTAGTCCATGAGCAATTTGCAAGCTATTTATTCTGTTCCTATCCCATTACTGCATAAGTTAATTTCGGTTCCACCTATAAAGAAGTGTTTATCGTGTAGCATCTTTGAGCATCTTTTTTACTTTTTAGAGAAAATAATATTAAAATTACATGGTTTCTCAGCAACTGTCCTATGGTAACAATCCCGATGTCAAAACTATTTTAATTTTGGCAGCCAATCCTACAAATACATCTCGGCTACGACTTGATAAAGAAGTACGGGAAATTGATGAAGGATTGCGAAGAGCATCTAAGCGAGAGCAATTCAGGTTAGAACAGAAGTGGGCAGTGAGTCAGCGTGATTTCTACCGCGCTATTTTAGATTACCAACCCCAGATTGTTCACTTTAGTGGGCATGGTGCAGGTAGTAATGGCATTGTCTTAGAAGATGAAACTGAAGAGCCAGTCGAAGTTAACGCTCATGCATTGGCAAGTATGTTCAAGTTATTTGCCACAAAGGGAGTCGAGTGTGTACTGCTCAATGCCTGCTATAGTGAGGTGCAAGCAAAAGCTATTAGCCAACATGTCAACTACGTGATTGGCATGAACCAAGCGGTTGGGGATAAAACAGCAATAGCATTTTCTGTGGCATTTTATGATGCTCTAGCAGCAGGGCAACAGGTGGAGTTTGCTTATGAATTAGGTTGCGCAGTCTTAATAAAATATTTAGAGCAGCAAACTCCAGTTCTATTTAAAAAAGAGCAAATTAGTATTATCCCCAGCAAACCAGAAGTAGACATTATTCCACCCAACCCCTATCAAGGATTAGCAGCATTTGGAGAAGAAGATGCAGCATTCTTTATTCAATACCTTTGCCAATTTACGAGGCTGGAACGGTACTAGAAGCATTGTGAA
>NZ_JCACKO010000029.1:0-56793 GCF_059505445.1 Brasilonema angustatum
TCCTTTAGGAACGCCAGTAGTACCAGAAGTAAAGAAAATATAGGCTGCATCATCAGCAGATATTTCCGGCAGGGGTATTGCATGACTGCTTTCTAAAGAATTTATCGCTTCTGCTGTATCTGGATTTACACAGATGCTAGTTAATGACTGCCATTTATTTTGGTCTTCTGGGGGTTGACTATCGATGTACAATATGTATTTAGCTTTAGCTTCTTGAAGCATCAGCCGTTGGCGATCACTGGGAAGTTGGGGATCGAGGGTCAGCAACACTCCTCCACTCAAGAGGACGGCGATTATACTGGCAATCATTCCCAAACTTGGTGTTCCATACACAGCTACGACATCTTCCCGCTCGATTCCGTGGTTTAGCATCACCTGTGCTAAAGCTTGAGCTATTTTGCCTAATTCCCCATAGTTCCAAGTGCGAGATTCTTGAGACAATGCTGACTGTTCTGGGGTGCTATTTACCCAATAAGTAAACTCTGTTGTGACTAATTCATATTGCGGTTCTAGTAAAACTGTTCTTGGATTTGGCAGCAGAGATTGAGCTTGTGGTGTCACAAGAGAATAGGAAGCGATCGCACTATCAGGAGCAGCAACAATCTGACTCAGCAAATAATGAAATTGTTGCAGCATTTCCAATATTCGTTCTGAAGAAAATAGGTCAGTATTATAAACTAATTCCAGTTTTATACCTTGTTCTCGTTCTGTAATATATAGGCTTAAGTCAAACTTGGAAGCTTCTGCTGTTGGAATTGATATAGATTCTACAGATAATCCAGACAGTTCTAATTGATTGTCCCCCAAGTTAAGTAGATTAAACCACACTTGGAAAATCGGATGATAGCTAAGATTCCGTTCTGGCTGCAATGCTTCCACTAACATTTCAAAAGGTAAATCTTGATGAGCATACGCTCCCAAGCATACTTCTCGCACCTGCGCCAGTAATTGCCTAAAACTGTGATTATCTCCCAAGTAGGTATGCAACACAAGGCTATTGACAAAAAAACCAATCAGTCCTTCTGTCTCTGCACGGTTGCGATTGGCAATCGGTGTACCTATGCAAATATCATCCTGCCCACTATAGCGCCATAGCAATGTTTGGAATGCTGCTAACAGCGTCATAAACAAGGTAACATTTTCTTTTTGACTCAATTGTATGAGCGCAACACTAAGCTTCTGTGAGAGTGTAAACTCTTGATTTGCACCGTGGAAAGTTTGTACAGCAGGTCTGGGTCGATCTGTAGGTAACGACAATAAAGCTGGTGCTGAAGCCAGTTTTTGTTGCCAGTAAGTCAGTTTGGTTTGCAGTACATCTCCTTGCAACCACTGTCTCTGCCAAACCGCAAAGTCAGCGTACTGGATGGGTAATTCAGCTAGAGGGTAGGGTAATCCTTGAGTGAAAGCTTCATACAGTTGAGATAACTCACGAATGAAGATGTTAGAAGACCAGCCATCATAGATAATGTGATGTATCTTCAATAGAAAGATATATTCTTGCTCACCCAATTGCAGCAGGGTGAATTGTAATAAAGGCCCGACAGCCAGATCGAAAGGCTTGGATACTTCAGCATCCGCTATTTGTTGAATCCGTTCGGTTTGCTCTTGGGCTGACAATCCTTGCCAGTCTATGATTGGCAGAGTTAAGGTAGGGGGGGGGACAATAATTTGGACAGGTTTTACGTTTACCGTTGGGAAAGACGTTCTTAAGACTTCGTGACGTCGAATGAGTTCACTGAGACTCTGCTCCAATGCAGCTACATTTAGCGACCCGCTTAGCCGCAGAACCAGTAGCATATTGCTAAGATGAGTGTCGGGTAACAACTGTTGCAAAAACCAGAGTTGCTGTTGAGCAAAAGATAGTGGTAGCTCACCGTCTTTTGGCACTCTTTGAATAGGCAAGTGATTATTAGAAGCTTTAACTTGCTTTGCTTGCTGTAATAAAAGAATAATTTCTGTTTTGCGCCCAGCTATTTCCTGTCGCAGACTTGGATTTAACACCCCTTCAGGTGCGTGGCAGCGCAAGCGTTCACCATCGGTTTCTAGGTTAATACTCAAGTTGCTCAGGTGACGAAGGAATTCGACGGTGCTGTTGGTCATTTTCAAAACTCCACTACTTCGCTACTGACTTCTGTAACTGGTAAATCTTTTGCTGCCCAATCCATTACTTCCATGTAAGCTGCTATACCAGCCACTGTAGGAGACTCAAATATCATCTGTATAGGTAGGTCAAGTCCAAAAGCTGAGTTTACCCGTGATATCACTTGGGTGGCTAGCAGAGAATGCCCACCTATTTCAAAGAAGTTGTCCTTGACCCCAATCCGTTCTAGTCCTAGGACTTCACTCCAGATTTGAGCCAGTTGAGCTTCAGTGGGCGTCCGAGGTAAAACAAAGCCAGTTGAGAGATTTCTGGTGGCTGTATCAGGTGCTGGGAGGGAGCGGCGATCCACCTTGCCATTGGGTGTCAGGGGCAGGCGATCGAGGAGGACAAAAGCTTGGGGCACCATGTAATTGGGTAACTTCAGTTGGATCAATTCGCGCACTTGAGGCACTAGCTTCCGGACTAACTTGCCCCGCAAGGGATTGTTAGTATAGTCAGTCCAGGGTTTGGCAGTGACTGTCTCGTTGTCCCAGAAGGCCATAGCTTTCTGGGGATCATACCCTGGCGTCGAACTGGTGCGGCAAAACACCACATCATAGCAACCATCCTGACTACTCTCCCACCAACTCAGGTTAACAGTGTAGCCTAGATGCTGCCCCAGTTCCCAAAACTGCTCTGGATTTATCCCACCTGCTGACTGTTGTGCTAGCAGTTGCCGCAGTTGGCTCACTGTCTCGACACCAGGGGGATGTTCCAACCATTCCCAAATCTGTAGTGCTTGCTGTACCCGTTGATTAGGTACGCGCCTGATTCCCAACAGTTCTGGCTGCTCTTGAAGCAACTGGTTTTGAATTTGTGTGAATGAAAGTTGGTCTAGTTGCCAGTTTAACCAAGGAACTACCGTTGTTTGGACATTAGTATTTACATAGATGGTGACATCATAGCGAAATTGGATTAACTCATTTTGAAAGCGACCGCGTTTGGGCTGAATCTCCACCCAAGTAATTTGGGGAAAGCGTTGCGTTAGGGCGATGAAAAAACTGGGGTCGATGGCCAATTCTTCTTCCCCATCTATACTCTGATGTACCTGCTGCTGCCATTGCTCGACACTTTTGGACTCAGGGACTTGGGACAACTGCACAGCCGCATGGTATGGCTCCAATAACAACAAGTTTCGGACATCACCCACGAAAATAGTGCCGCGATCGCAAATCGTCGCCATGACTCCTTCTAGAACTTGCAACAGATACTCAACGCTGGGAAAATACTGTATAACTGAGTTCAAAATTACAGTGTCAAATTCAATGGGGATACCTTCAAAGTTATCCGCCGTTTTGTGCAGCAACCGAACATTTTCTAGACCATCAACTGCGTGGCATAGCTGCTCAACATGCTTTAGGGCGGCTTTGGAATAATCGGTTCCCCAATACTGTTGGCAGCGTTGGGCAACACGAGATAACAATAACCCCGTGCCACAACCAATTTCTAACACCCGCTGCGGTAACAGAGACAAAATTCGTTCCACGGTACTCTCTACCCACTCCTGCATCTCCGGTGCTGGGATTGGTTGCTTGGTGTACGAACTGTTCCAACCCGCAATATTGAACGTTAGGTCATCTGTAGATGCTTGAGACTGACTATAAGCTTGCTCATAAAGCGTTTGCCAGTCCGAAACGTACTCATTCTGCCATTGGTAAATCTGCTCCGATAATGCTTCGCTTTTGAGAGCCGGCACTAAATAAGCCACTAGACGTTGATCGCCAGGGATGTCAACTCTAGCTACGACAACACTCTCCCGCACCAAGGGGTGTTGATTCAAAACTGCTTCAACTTCCCCTGTTTCGATGCGAAAACCGCGAACCTTCACCTGATGATCTATCCGACCGAGAAACTCGATATTCCCATCACTCAGGTAACGAGCTTTATCTCCAGTTTTGTAAATGCAATCGCCAGATTCTGAACTGAAGGGGTGGCGAATAAATTTCTCAGCAGTCAACTCAGGCCGATTTATGTAGCCACGAGCCAAACCAATACCCCCGATGTGTAGTTCGCCCGGAACACCGATGGGAACCGGTTGGCAATGTTGGTCTAAAATGTAGATCTGTGTGTTAGCAATAGGGCGACCAATGGGTGGTTTCTGGCTGCCGTCGCTACAAAAAGCTACCGTTGCACAGACAGTCGATTCAGTAGGTCCGTAGGCGTTGAACAAGCGTCGGTCTCTAGACCATTGCGCCACCAGATCGGCTGGCATGGCTTCTCCGGCCACAATGATATTCTGCAAGGCTGGCAATTTATCAGCAGGCAGAACCGCCAGTGCTGAGGGTGGAAGTGTAACGTGAGTAATGGACTGGGAATGCAGTAACTGCATTAAATCCTTACCCGGAAGTAATGATTCTGACGTTCCCAAAACTAACCTCGCTCCGGAACCAAAAGCCATAGCAATTTCCCAAATTGAGGCATCGAAGCTTAAGGAAGCGAACTGGAGAATGCGGCTGTCTGGCTGTACGTCAAACAGGCGAGTTTGTGCAGAAGCTAGGTTGCACAATCCTTGGTGAGCGACTAAAACCCCTTTAGGTTTGCCTGTAGAACCGGAGGTGTAAATCACATAAGCTAAGTTCTTGGGCTTAGCACCACTAACGGGGTTTTCTTTACTTTTTTGAGAAATTACTCCCCAGTCTGTATCCAAATAGACCACTTGTGCCTCATGTTTGGGCAATCGGTCCGCTAACGGAGACTGAGTAACCAGCACCTGCAATTGAGCATCACTCAACATATAGGCAATGCGATCGCTGGGATACTTTGGATCTAGAGGCACATAAGCACCACCAGCTTTGAGAATTCCTAACAATCCCACAATCATGGACACAGAACGTTCGACACAAATGCCTACCAGCATTTCTGGTTTCACACCCAGTTTTTGCAAATGATGTGCCAATTGATTTGCCTGTGCATTCAACTCCCGATAGGTGAGTTGTTGCGCCTCAAACACGACGGCTACTGCATTACTGTTCCGTTCCACCTGGGCTTCAAACAGTTGATGCAGACATTGCGAACTCGGATAATCCGTTTGAGTCGCGTTCCACTCCATTAACAATTGCTGCTGTTCGGCTGCTGTGAGTAGGGGTAATCGGTTGACTGGTTGTTCTGGGTCAGCAACAATAGCCGCTAACAACGTTTGATAATGCTGCATCATGCGGGCGATCGTTGCCGCATCAAATAAATCAGTACTGTAACAGCAAAAGCCGTTAAGACCTTCCGGAGTTTCCCAGAAGTGTAGTTCTAGGTCAACCCGAACCGTGTCAAGATGCCAAAGCATCTGCTCTACGCTTAAACCAGGCAAATCCCAATCGGAGGTAGGAGCATTTTGCAGTGCGAATGCCACCTGCACTAGTGGGTTGCGATTCAATTTTCGCTCTGGTTGCAACTCTTCTACTAATATCTCGAAGGGCAAATCCTGGTGTTCATAGGCATTGAGGGTGACTTGCCGCACTTGCGCCAGTAAGGCTTCAAAGGACGGTTCTTGGGATAAATCGAACCTTAAGGCTAGAGTATTGACAAAGAATCCAATCAATGGTTCTGTTTCTTTGCGGTTGCGATTGGCAATCGGAGAGCCTACCACCAGATCCGTTTGTCCACTGTAGCGAGACAGTAATACGACAAAACCTGCCAGCAGCGTCATAAACAGAGTGGCTTCTGACTCCTGGCTGATCTGTCTTAGTTGAGAAGTCAGCAAGGCATCTACTTGAAAGCGCTCTACACCTCCGCGAAAACTCTGTACAGATGGGCGGGAACGGTCTGTGGGCAATTCGATAAGAGGTGGCGCTCCAGCCAACTGTTGCTTCCAATAGTTTAACTGACGCTCTAGAACCTGACTGGTCAGCCACTGGCGCTGCCACACGGTGAAGTCGGCATACTGCACAGATAACTCTGGTAACACAACAGAACTACTTGTTGAAATAGCTCGATAATGGGCAGAAAGTTCGCGACTAAAGACGCCTATTGACCAACCATCAGCAGCAATATGATGAATCGCCAACAGCAGTATGTACTCGTCGGTCGCAACTTGCCACAGCATGACTCGCAGCACAGGGCCATTAGCTAGATCGAATGGTTTGTGGGCTTCTTTTATTGCCTGTTGCTTTGCTTGTTTCCAAGAGTCTGCCACATTCTGGAGATCCACGACTGGCAATGTTATGGTTATCTGAGGGGCAATCACCTGTACTGGCTTGTCATCCTTGATCTCAAAGCGAGTACGCAGAACTTCATGCCGCCGCACAATTTCTTGGAGCGCCCCCTCCAAAGCTTTGACATTCAGATTTCCCACCAGACGCACGGCATAAGACATTGTGTAGGCACCACTTTCGCCTTCCAAGTGATGGAGAAACCACAAACGCTCCTGTGCCCATGACAGGGGTATATCTTTCTCTCTGGGGACGGGCACAATCGCTGGAACCGTCAGACCTGAATCGGTTTGAAGTTCAGCTAAGATCAGATCATTTAACTGGGCTATCGTAGGTGATTTAAATAGATAGCGCAATGGCAAGGAAATCTGGAAAGCTTCCTGCAAGCGAGAAATTACTTGTGTAGCTAGCAGAGAATGTCCGCCGAGTTCAAAGAAATTATCGTAAATGCCTACTTGCTCTAGTTTAAGGACATCAGCCCAAATTTGTGCAACCGTTTTTTCGATTGATGTACGTGGGGCAACAAATTTGTCTAGCAGTTGAGATTCTAAATTTGCTGCAGGCAGGGAGCGGTAGTCTACCTTGCCGTTGGATGTTAGTGGCAAAGTTTCTAGTACCACAAAAGCATTTGGTACCATGTAAAGAGGCAGTAGACTGGAGAGGAACTGGCGGAGTTCACGGTTTGTGGGTGTGTGCTGTTGATATGGCACCACGTAGGCGACTAAGTGTTTATCCCCGGTCGTGTCTTCACGGGCGGTAACACAAGATGTTTGCACATTGCTATGTTGGTTTAGTACTGCTTCAATTTCTCCCAACTCAATGCGGAAGCCACGGATTTTGACTTGGTTGTCAATACGTCCTAGATACTCAATGTTGCCATCAGGCAAATAGCGTGCTAAATCTCCTGTTTTGTAAAGCCGTGAATCTGAGTTTGTACTAAAGGGATTAGGGATAAATTTTTCTTGTGTCAATTCTGGGCGGTTGAGATAGCCTCGTGCCAAACCCGCACCACCAATGTGCAGTTCTCCTGCTATACCAATGGGGACTAGTTGTAGGTATTGGTCTAGTATGTATATTTGAGTATTATGGATGGGGTATCCAATTGGGATGTTTTGCTCATCAATTTCTGTTGTGGCTGAACCCGGTAATTTGCATAGCGTTGCGGCTACAGTCGTTTCAGTCGGACCATATGCGTTTATTAGCTGAGGATACTCACCTATATGTTGCTGCCAGATTCTTAATTGTTGCTTGAGCAGACGCTCTCCGCCAATAGTTACCAGCCGGATGGAATCAGGTAACAGCAAATTGGCATTGGCTAATTCAGTAGTAACCTGATACCAGTATGCTGTTGGCAAGTCTAACACTGTTAAATCCCAATCCCTGCATTTTTCGATAAACATCTGTACAGAACTCAACATTTCATCGGTTCGCAACACTAAGGTTGCACCGCAACTCAGGCAGGGATAGATTTCTGCTGCCGCCACATCGAAACTAATAGAGGAAAACTGGAGTGAGCGATCGCTATTGCTTAATCCATATTCAACAATTGCTGTCTGCGTAATATTAATTAGGGAGTGATGTTGAATCATTACTCCTTTAGGCTGACCTGTAGAACCAGAAGTATAAATTATATATGCTAAATTTTTTGGGATGGTACTATTAACCAAGTCAAGAGCGCTCGACTGGGAGATAAGTTGCCAATCAGTATCCAAACAGACAAGCGGCGCGTGATGCTCAGGTAGTCTCTCAAGGAGTGGCTGTTGAGTCAGCAGCACTTGAACTTGAGCATCTTCGAGCATAAAGTTCAAACGCTCTTGGGGATACTCTGGGTCAAGTGGCACATAAGCCCCACCTGCTTTGAGAATGCCCAAAAGTCCCACCACCATTAACAGTGAACGTTCCACACACAACCCTACCAGCACCGAAGCTCCCACACCCAAAGTTTGCAAGTAATGCGCCAATTGATTAGCACGACAATTCAACTCGCGGTAGGTAAGTTGTTGATTTTCAAACACCACCGCCACTGCATCGGGGGTGCGCTCAACCTGTGACTCAAACAACTGATGGATACACTTATCAAAGGGATACTCAGCTTGAGTATCATTCCACTCGACTAATAACTGATGCCGTTGGTCAGCAGTCAGTAGAGGTAATTCTCTCAGATGTTGTTTTGGCTGGGTGACAATTGCTTGCAGCAAAGTCTGGAAATGACTCAGCCAACGCCCAATCGTGTCTGCATTGAATAAGTCGGTATTATAATCACATTCAACTAATAGCTCACCTGCTATCTCTGCGACATTTAAAGAGAGATCCAGATCCTTAAATTTAACGGCTGAAGGCGATAAGCTAACGTCCAGTTGAAACATCTGTGGCAGATTAATCGGCGGCTCTAAATTAAAGCTCACGTCAGCCAAGGGAGAACGACTAGTATCTCTTGGTAGGTTCAGTTGATTTAGCAATTGGGCAAAGGGGTAATCTTGGTGTTCGTAAGCTTCTAATAAAACACCCCGCATCTGTTTAAGATATTCTCCAAACGTAGGATTACCCGTCACCTGACTGCGTATCGGTAATAAATGGGCACAGTAACCAACCATTCCCTCACCCCCCAAGAGCGATCGCCCAGATGTCGGAACTCCAATAATAATATCGTTCTGTCCCGTGAGGCGGTGAATTAACGTCATGTAAACCGACAGCAGGGTCATTAATAAGGTGCAACCCTGTTGCCGACTGAACAGTTTGAGGTTGGTGGTCACTTGAGCATCAAGCGTTATGGTTTTCCGACTGCTGTTATACGTTTGTATGGGTGGGCGAGTGCGGTCAGTGGGTAAGTCTAAAACAGGAGGTGCGGTCAATTTCTCCAACCAGTAGGATTGGTGAGTTTTCATCTCCTGCATCTGGTAATGCTGATTTTGCCACTCTATGTATTCCCGAAATTGTTTCGGGGGATTCAGGTGGCAAACCATTCCTTGAGACTCGGCTGAATACAAAGCCCCCAATTCTCGGAGAATGATTCCTATTGACCAGCCATCAATGACGATATGATGAGCGCTCAAAACCAATAAATGGATTTCTGGCTCTAATTTGAGCAGATGCACACGCAACAGAGAACCCTGAGTCAGATCAAAGGGTTTTCGGCTTTCTTGGTCGAGCCACTGGGCGACTTTAACAGTGCGATCGCCCTCTACACAACTGAAATCTAATACAGGACAATTGACTTTGAAAGTAGGTAAGACTTCTTGCACATCCCCCTTGGGGCTGATTTTCGTTCGCAGTGCCTCGTGGCGGTCAACTAGTTTCTGTATCGCCTTGTTTATTGCTGTTGCGTTCAACGAACCTCGTAATTGCAGCGTTACAGATTCGTTATAGGCAACTGAGCTATCTTCTCCCAACTGAGCTAATATCCAGAGTTGCTTTTGAGCTTCAGTGAGAGTAACTTCAGATGCAGCCGATGCTATGATGACAGTTTGTTTGGATAGAATTCCTACCTGCTGTTGGTTATCAGGAATAGTTACAACTTCTTTAAATTGACTTTCCTTTAATAGATCCTGCCATTGGTAAGGAGAAAGCAAAGGGTGAGATGGTCTCAAATCCAGATCGGCAAACTTCCACCAACCTTCTGTCAACCCGAATGTCAAATCCAACCAGCGCTGGCGAACGGTTACTTCTAACAGTACTAGCAGCCCGCCAGGAACTAACAACTGCTGTATATGCTGTAATGTCTGACGCAAATCCTTGGTAGCGTGCAACACATTAGCCGCTATGATCAAATCGTACTGACGAAATTCATCCGTCTGTGTTTTAGGATCTTGCTCAATGTCTAAAATCTGACAGCATACAAATGGATAGTCGCAAAATTTCTTTTGAGCTTTGGAAATCAACACAGGGGAGAGATCGGTAAACACGTATTCTGCCTGATGGTCTAGCAGTTGAGCCAGAATATAGGATGTTGTTCCCCCAGTTCCGCCGCCAATTTCCAGAATTCGCACCCTGCATTCCTGTGGTAAACGCTCCAGTACTCCAGAAACTGCCTTTTGCACCAAGGTGTTCATCACCTGTGAACCAGGTGAATCCTGATATAGTTTGGTTAACGCGGTTGAATTACCCTTTGGGAACAACAACTCCAATGGGTGGCACTCTCCCTGTAAAACTTGTGCGAGTTTCTGACCACAGCGCTGGAGCAAGGTCAGTTCTGCTTCTACTTCTGGGTATTGAGCCAAAAATGCAATTTCTTGTGCTTGTGGGTTTTGAATCTCTACTACCTGAGTGACTTCCCAATGATCATCTACTTGATGTAGCACTTTTTCTTCTACCAGCATCTCCAGTAAGCGCTCCAGCAACCGTTGGTGCTGCTCAATGATGCCTAATTGCTCTGCAATAAATTTTGTTGAGAAGCGTCCGGAAGGTTGAAATTCCCATCCCATTTGCTGGAATGCTCTCAAAACATAGGTAATGCTTAGAGCTTCCAACTGAGCTACTGCTTCTCCATAAACTTTGACATTTTGTTGGCAAGTTACTTGATTGAACTCCGACAGAAGGCGATCGCCAATCTCTGAGGCGGTAGGCATATAATCTCTTAGACGGCACTCGTCTCGACTCACCCTCAGATGTGTCAATTCCTTACTGGCTTCTGCATCAATTGTTTGTTGCGTATCCCAGAACAAGGCGGATGGCGTAAAGTTTTTATCCGAAAGGGCTGGTATCAAATCGCTTGATGTTCCACTAGTGATCTTATTAGTTGTTAGTAACTCGCTTAAACCTGACTGGAAAAAACCACCATTCCGCAGTTCCTTGACACTATCTTTGACTGCTTGGATAACATAATTAATATCCGCATTGGTATGTGCTGTAGAAAGAAAACAGTTACGCCCTTCCCAGATATAAACACCTTTGTCAATTAAATGATAAAAAAATAAATCTAGATTTCCTGAGAAAGCAAAACGAAACAGCGAACCAAAATGCACAATGCGGATGGGCACATCTTCTTCTTCAAAGTAAGAGTTAAGTGTTTGGGCTAACTGCGATGTGCGCTGATTTAACTGCTGCTGAAGTTTAGGGCCTTGTTTCTTGAGATGCTGAAGCACTGCTAATGCCGCAACCATGCCTGTGTGATTTTTATTGAAAGTTCCGGCAAAAAATATCTTTTCTACTTGTGGATACGAAGCATCTCCATAGTTCCACAAACCACCATCAATTCCATTCATGTAGGTGGCTTTCCCTGCTACCACTCCTATTGGAGTCCCACCGCCAATAATTTTTCCATAGGTGACGATATCTGCTTTAACGCCAAACCATGTTTGTGCCCCACCTGAATGTATCCGAAACCCTGTGAGAACTTCATCAAAAATCAGTGCTGTTCCTGATGCTTGAGTCAATTGCCTTAACTGCTGTAAAAACTCTTTGGGCTGTAAATCCGGTCGGCGGCTTTGCACAGGCTCAACTAATACAGCAGCTAGTTCTTGAGCATGAACTTGCAAAATCTCAATGGATTTTGGATTTCCATAATCCAGTACTAAAACATTTTCAACAAAGTTCTGAGATACTCCTGAAGCCAGGGGTACAGCTGTAATCTTACCCTCTAACGCTGTGGCTAAGATTCCATCAAACTGACCGTGATAGGAACCAGCAAATAAAGCAATTTTACTACGACCTGTCGCTGAGCGTGCTAGACGTAGCGCTGTCATCACTGCTTCTGTACCTGAATTACAGAAAGTAACACGCTCCATACCAGTCAGTTCGCAAATTAACTGGGCAACTTCTCCTGCTAACTTAGACTGTGGACCAATTTTTAAACCTTGTTGATAGTGCTTTTCAACAGCTTCAGTAACGAACTGTGGATCATGTCCAAAAAGAAGCACCCCGAATCCCATAGTGATATCTACATACTCATTCCCGTCCACATCCCAAAATCTAGAACCTTCCGCTCGCTCTCCAGCGATAGGATAAACCATCTCCTTAATGGAGAGACGGAACCCAGCGGTAGCTCTGCTATCAGCTAGTACCGGACGATAGCTTTGTGCAAGCTGTTTTGATTTTGGATGGCGCTTGTTATAATGATCGCTCAGTATTTCTATATGATGCTGTTGTCGCAGGCTGAGTACATTTGCTTGAGTATCTGCGCCTGGAGAAGAAAGAGGTGAAAATACCTGAGGTGAGGGTTGCTTTAGCTCCGGCTTGGCTCTTGTCGAAGAAGGTGTTGCTTCAGAGATTTGGTTGTGTTGCTCTTTCTTTTGCGAATCAACAGCAGGCATTATAGCTGGAGTGGATTGAAACTGTTCATGGGATGACAATGAACTTTTTGAAGTCGAACCGTTGCCGCCCAAAACCTCTAATTGCTGAGACATTAACTGAGACATAGCTTGGATCTGCTGCGTCATAATTCGTTCTAAGGTTGTCTCAGACGATATTGTTCCTTTGTCTTCAGAATCTTGTTTACTATGAAGGCTCGATTCAGGAATTGAGTGAGCAGAGGTTAGTTGCTCTGGCTGCTGTGGTTGTACGTTTAAATTAGATCGTTGAGGCGATGGCTCAACCCATTGTGAAGATAAATTTTGGTCTATGTACGTAGCTAATGTATAAATAGTTGTCAACTCTTCAAATAACTGACGAATTGCAATTTTGATGTCATAGGTGTTTTCTATCTGACGCACGGCGTCAACGAGAATAATAGAATCTGCACCCATTTCCAGAAAAGGAGCATGAATGTTAACATCTGATGGAGAAACTTGCAGTAAATTCCCGACTAAGGCTTGTAATGTAGCTAAAATTTCTTCTCGTCTGCTAAATGTGGGAGTCGCATCTAACTTTGACTTCTGTTTGTTGCCATTTACAGCCAAGTCTTTTTCATTCATTGTTTGTTCTACTTGTTGAATCCAATAGCGCTGTCTTTGAAACGGATAAGTCGGTAGTGCAACTTTCGCGTGCAGAGAGTCTCCCTCAAACCCTAACCAATCAATTTTGACTCCTTGAACGTATAATTGACTCAAGCTAGAAAGCAGTTGTTGCCATTCTGGTATTCCTGTACGTAAAGAAGGTAGCCACAAACACTCGTTTTCTGGTAAGCATTGACGACCCATGCTCAACAAAATCGGCTTGGCTCCAATCTCTAAGAAGACTTCATACCCTTGCTGATGTAATGTCTGCATACTAGTGGCAAACCGTACCGTTTGGCACGCATGACTTACCCAGTATTCCGCTGTGGTAATCTGCTCGTCAGCTAGTTGTCCAGTGACATTGGATACTAATGGAATCTCGGGCTGTTTGTAGGTGACATGATTGGCTACTTGCTCAAACTCCTTCAACATTGGTGTCATCAGCGGGGAATGGAAGGCATGGGATACTTGTAAACGCTTCGTCTTGATTCCCTGCGCTTCTAACTGGTGGCAAATAGTACTAATGTCTTCACTAGCTCCCGATATTACCACACTTTCCGGACCATTGATGGCAGCAATCGCCACTTTGTCTTGTAATGGTGCTATGATTTGCCGTACTTCCTCAACGGATGCCATCAGCGAAACCATCTCGCCTCCCGGTGGCAGCTGCTGCATCAACTGTCCTCGACGGGCGATGAGTTTAAGTCCATCTTCCAGACTAAAAACCCCTGCTACAGTTGCCGCCACATATTCCCCAACGCTATGACCCATAACCACATCTGGTTCAATCCCCCAAGATTTCCACAATTGATACAGGGCATATTCAAAAGCAAACAGCGCAGCTTGGGTATAAGCGGTTTGATCAATAGGCATGGATGAGGAAGATGAGGGAGAATTTTCAACAAACTTCTCCCCACCTTCCCAGCTCCCCAGCTCCCCTACTTGAGGAGGATAGAGTACTTCTAACAGTGAATGCTCCAGGAATGGGCGAAGAATTTCATCACACTGATCCAATGTTTGACGGAAAATGGGGTGAGTGTCGTAGAGTTCGCGTCCCATATTGATATATTGGGAACCCTGACCCGTGAATAAAAACGCTATTTTTGGACGTTTTCTAGATACTTGTCCGCTTACCAGTCCAACAGTTTCGTTACCAGCAGCGATCACGCTCAACTTTTCGCCCAACTCTGCGGTTGTTCGCGCTACGACAGCGAGGCGGTGCGCAAAATGTGATCGCCCGGTATTCGCCGTAAAACACACATCTGCTATGAATGCTTCCGGATTAGACTTCAAATAAGTTTGATAACGGTTGGCAAGAACTTGCAGAGCCAACTCACTTTTTGCGGAGAGGGTGAGTAGGTGGTAAGGACGCTCAATAACATCTTCATTTTGACTTTTGAGTCGCACCAAAGGTGCGCTGGAAGCGTAACTTGAATTTTGACTTCCTATTGGTGCTTCTTCTAAAATTAAATGCACATTAGTCCCACTCATGCCAAATGAACTGACTCCAGCCAGACGAGGCTGTTGTTTTGCAGACCAGGGAGTAAGCACAGTTGGCACTTCAATCGGGAGTTGCTGCCAAGGAATGTAGGGATTCGGCTGTTGCAGATGTAAAGTGGGTGGGATTAACTTGTGCTGGAGAGCAAGCACAACTTTCATGAGACTTGCTATCCCGGCTGCTGCTTCTAAATGACCAATATTGGTTTTTACCGAACCAATCGCTAGGCGATCGCTCTGTGAGCGTCCTTGATCCAATACCTTTGCCAAGGCTAACACTTCGATGGGGTCTCCCAAAGGTGTCCCCGTTCCATGAGCTTCCACATATTGGATCTGAGTTGGCTCTACCCCAGCATTGAACAATGCTTGACGAATTACCGCTTCTTGAGCAGAACCGTTGGGAGCTGTAAGTCCATTGCTCTGACCATCGTGATTGACCGCCGAACCTTTAATCAGAGCTAAAATATTATCGCCGTCTGCGATCGCTTCACTCAGACGCTTCAGCACTATGATCCCACACCCTTCTCCCCGCACGTAGCCATCAGCACCAGCATCGAAGCTTTTGCAGCGTCCGTCAGCAGCTAAAGCTTTCAGCTTGCAAAAGCCAATTGTAGTTGTTGGCGAGAGCATCAAGTTTACCCCACCCGCTATAGCGAGATTACACTCTCTTGAACGCAGACTGGAGCATGCTAAATGAACTCCCAGTAGCGAAGAAGAACAGGTAGTATCTAGTTGCATAGTAGGGCCTTGTAGACCCAAGATGTATGACAAACGACCAACAGCAATACTTTGGCTATTACCTAATAGCGTGTAAGCATCAATACAAGTCGGGTCGCCAGAGTTTATGCTTAATTGTGAATAGTCATCAAAGCCAACTCCAATAAATACTCCTGTTTTGCTCCCTCTCAAACTTTCTACTGCAATTGAGGCGTTTTCTAATGCCTCCCATGTTACCTCTAGAAGCAACCGCTGCTGGGGGTCTATACTTGTCGCTTCTCGTGGAGAAATCCCAAAGAACTGAGGATCGAACTTGTCTACCTCATCTAAAAATCCACCGTACCGCGTGTACATCTTCCCTGGTACATCGGGATCTGGGTCATAGTAAAAATCAATATCCCAGCGATTTGATGGTACTTCTTGCGTTGCATGTCTTCCCTCGTACAAAAGATTCCAAAATGCTTCTGGATTATTTGCATCTCCCGGAAAGCGGCACCCCATACCGACAATAGCAATTGGTTCTGTTCTTGCTTGCTCAATAGCATCAAGTTGAGAACGCATATCTGTTAGCTCTAAATATGCATTTTTTAATAATTGTCGATAGTTTATATTATTTGAAGTACCAGTCATATCATTCTTATTATGTAATTTTACTGATGCTAGGAGAAAAATTCATAACTTGATTAATTCTATTTTCTCTTTTTATTTACTGCTATCTCCTCGCTGAGTAATTTAGCTAGCTCCTCTTCAGAGAGTGTTTCTATATCCGTTAAAACTTTTGCAATCTGCTTATTAGATTCTGGAGATTTCAGTCCTAAGTTCTTAGAGCTTTCGATTTCACTGTTGAACCGTTGCTGTGAATTTACTTGAGAAGTTTGTTTTGATATGCTGAGTTTGCTAGCTATATAATGCGCTAAAGCTTCAGTTGTGGGAAAGTTCCAGGCAATTGTAGCTTCGAGTTCTAGAGCTTGTCCTAGCCAGTCTTCTAACTCCTGTGATAATTCCACCACCATTACTGAATCCATGCCATACTCAGCAAACGATTGACTAGAGTTCACTAATTTGACATCAATTTTTAATTTTTTGACCAGCCAATTTTCTATCCAGTTCTGAATCGTCTCGCCTGTATGGAGATAGATATGTTGAAACTCAGCAGAGCTAGCCTCTACAGCCTTGGGCATTTCAATCGGGGTAGAAATTTCTACCTGGTTGTTGGATTTTTGATCCCAACTGATTATAGAACGGTCTTGCCGTAGCAGCTCATCTAGTTCATGGTCTTCGCCTGCGAGGGTTTGTTCAATATTGCCGATCGCTTCTGTATAATCCAATATGATCTCACTAATGGCATCTGCACCTGATAGGATAGATTCAGCCGAGGTACCACGCAGGGCTGTTTCGAGCTTTCGTTGAAAGTGAAGTTGTGTCCACTCAACAGCACGGCGTAGGGGTTCTGATTGCATTCGCTCAAATGCCTGTTGAGTTACAGCCCACAGAACGGCAAAGGAGACGAGTTCGCCGATCAGCAGATATCCCCAGCGGGTTGCGGAGATTTGGTCTGGAAAGGGAGCCTGAGCTTGGGTGTAGCGATTGCGGATTTGTTCTACAGCTACTCTCAAGCGATCAGAAATTGTTGATGCTGCCAGTTCCTTACTGAGAAATTGGTGTATTCTTGCACTATTGTTGACAACACAGGAGCCTACAAACATTTGTAGGGTTTCAGTAGGGCCTTCAAAAATGCGAATTACTCTAGCATCGCGGAGGAGCTGAGGTGCGATGTTCGTCTCTATATAACCGCGACCGCCTAGTAGTTGAACGAGACTATCAGCAGCCTTCCAGAAAAACTCTGGGCCAGTTGTCTTGCAAATTGCATAAACTTCTGGTGGAACAAAATTCCCATCGTCAAGTAACTTGCTTACCTTGGCAACCAGGGTTTCCACAGATGTAATAGCCGCCGTGAGATCGCTCAATCGCATTAGCGTTACTGAGTTATCTAGCAAGCGACCCGTTGATATGCAACGGCGTTCAGCATAGCGAAGCATCAACTGGGCACAGCGCTTCATCCCGCCTACGCTCATAGCCGCCAGACCTAATCGAGCATACATCATGGCATCCTGAGCAGCTTTCATTCCTTGCCCTGGATTGCCCAACAAATGGTCTGAATCAACGGCTACGCCGTCTAAATGTACGGTATTCTGAACCATGCCCCGCATCCCCATCGTCAGGGCTTCGGTTCCAGAGCGCAAACCTCGCATTCCTTGGCGGACAACAAAACCACTGATTCCGCTAGATTTGCCGTTGGTATCGAGGTGTTGAACAAAAACATTAATCGCACCTGCCCATGCTGCTGAACCGCTCCAAATTTTGGTACCTTGTAAGAGCCAGCCACCATTAGTATCTGGTATTGCTTTGGCTGAGATGGCTTGGGGATTTGACCCTGCTTCTGGTTCTGTAATTGCAAAAGCAGCCAGTTCACGACCTGTGGCTAAGATGGGAAGAAGTTCATCCCGAACTGGATTTGAGGCATAGTTCTGCATAGGACGAATCCCTAAAACGTTGTGAACAACCACAAAGGAAGCTAATGTTTGGTCGATCGCCCCAAGTTGTTCTATAACCCGCATAGTATCATAGTTGCTAAGACCGATACCCCCATATTCGAGTGGCACCTGCATACCCAAAAGACCATGATTTCCAAAATCGAGCACAATATAGGGTGGGATGCACCGACGCTCATCAATGAGTTGGGAATTTATTCGTTCGTTGGCGTAATGGCGCAGCCATTCGATCAAATTGCTAGCACGTTCTTTACTAGAATATCCTGTCACTGTGATATTGGTACTCTGAATGCGAGAATCTGATTTTTGGCGAGTTTGAATTGGTTTTGCTAGAGATTCTGCTTTAGCTTGAGACTGATCTGAAGTTTGGCTGGTCGAATCGCCCCAAGAGGCTACCACCTTTAAGCTTTTTTCAAGAAATGCACTTTGGCAAGCAGAGCGTTGAATTTTACCACTAGAAGTTTTAGGAATGCTCCCAGTATCGAGCAGGACTATTGCAAAAATCTGCAACTCATGTTCTAGCGAGACAAATTTACGGATAGCTCTCACTACCATCTCTACATCTAACTTCCGCCGCCAAGTGCGCTCTACCTCTTGAACAACCACCAATTGCTCTTTACCCTCAACCTCCACTGTAAAAGCTGCCCCACAACTAGGTCGCAGTGCTGGGTGGCTCTGCGCCACTGTCCATTCAATATCTTGGGGATAATGGTTTTGACCCCGGATAATGATTACATCTTTAAGTCGCCCTGTGATGAACAACTCGCCATCTTTCAAGAATCCTAAATCCCCCGTTCTCATAAACGGTCCTTCTTTGGTGTCTTTTAAATAAGCACCAAAAGTTTTCTTAGTTTCTTCTGGTCGCTGCCAATATCCTTGAGCAACGCTAGAGCCAGAAACCCAAATTTCCCCAATTTCTTTTGGGACACATTGGGTTAATAATTCGGGATGAACAATGACTACTTTGGTATCAATTCCAGGTTGTCCACATCCTACAAGAGTTTGTAGTTTCTCTTCAGTTTTACTCTCTATTACCTGATTGTGTGCTAGTGCTTTTGCTTGAACTGGAAAGAAACTCGGTAGCTTTTGGTTTTGCACTCCAGCTACTACTAAGGTTGCTTCTGCTAAACCATAGCCGGGACAAAACGTTGCTAAGTCAAAACCACAAGATTGAAAAGTTTGGGTAAATTGTTTGATGGTGTCTGATCTGACTGGTTCGGCACCATTTAAGGTCATGTGCCAGCTGCTTAAATCGAGGGTGGCGCGTTCTTCGGGTGTAGTCTTAAGCACGCAAAGTTCGTAGGCAAAATTAGGAGCGCCACTATGAGTAGCTTTGTAGCGCGAAATTGCCTGAAGCCATCGTATCGGTTTTTGAATAAAAGATACAGGAGCCATCATGTAACAGGGAAACCCTTGATACAGAGGTTGGAGAACTCCATAAATCAGTCCCATGTCATGGAAGACAGGTAGCCACGTTACCATGACGCTTTGTAAGTTGTACTCCCATATCTGTTGCGTATACTTGGAATTTTGCAGCAGGTTGCCATGACTGACCATTACACCTTTGGGCGTTCCCGTAGAACCAGAAGTGTACTGGAGAAAAGCTAGAGTATTCCTATTTATTTGCACTTGTTGCCAGTTTGCAGCCTGATCAATAGCGATACTATCGGTAGCTAACAATGGCATATTGGCAAACTCTGGCTCTTGGGCAAATTGACTTTGGATTTGGGTGAGAGTAGAGCTAACACTCAGTGCTATTGTTATTTGAGCATCTGATGCGATCGCTCGCAGTCTCGATAGACTTTGATTGCGTTTAGGTGGATAAACTGGAACCGCTACAACACCAGCATACAGACATCCGAAGAAGGCAGCAATGAAGTCTAGACCTGGTGGATATAGTAGCAGAACACGTTTACCAGCAGCTTTTAAAGACTGAAGATGGGTGGCGATCGCCCGTGCTTGTAAATCTAGTTCTCGATAAGTCAAGCTGATTTCTTCAGTTTCTCCATCTTGCAGAAAAGTGTAAGCCCTTTGCTCTGGTTGAATTTGTGCTCTGTAACGTAGCAGATCTACTAAATTTGAAAATTTATCATCTAGAGGATTTTGGAAATTATCTAAACAAGTCATAAACCAATTTTTTCTTTTTTAGACATTCGTCTTACAACAAAGCAATTGGATTTTTTACTTAGAAATCCATACGATTAAGACATTGCTTTACTTGGATAGACATCCAGCTTTCTCTAAAAAGCCATTGAAATTATTTCTGAACAATTTTAACTGTTTTTATGAGCTTAGCCTCTTACACATAAATACTGAGTTATGGGCTAAATTTATTTAGTATTGCATCAGTTAATTCAGGGGTAGCATTATACGCTTTGCCTAAAAGCGTATAATGCTACCCCTGAATTTCGCGAAGCGTGTCCCGAAGGGACACAAATTTTGAAGTTTGGCAAGTTTCTTATTAACAGGTGAGAGTCGGTAGCTCTTGTCTGTGCTTCTTCCTAAATGGAATCTGTCTTCAATCAATATACTCCTTTTTTCCTTGAAAATTAACATGGATTATGACCTAACTCCAGTTTATTTGAAAAAATCTTTTTATACTTCGCTTACTAAGAATCTCATGTTTCTCATTAAAATGCAATACAACTAACAGCATATTATCGGTTGCCGTTATCATACTATAGTTGTGACTTTGCAAATACGTTTTCGCTGCAAATAAATTATATTTTGTAACTATTCTTGATTTACTGTTTAAATCTTTTTTAATTCTTTGAAATATCTGCTTAATTCCTATGAAACACATTTTGAAACCCATATATAGCAGGGCTTTTATATATTTCAGGAAAATAATGTTTTTCTTAAATATTTCACTTGCGGTACGCCGCTAGTTGGAGGCTCACATCTTGCACTTAGAAAATTTAATGTCAATTCCATGACATTGAGCCAACGTCTGTACATAGTGACATTTAATCTGGAATTTCACCGAATTTTACAGTGAAATTATTCATCGACAATTTCAACTGTCCTTGGTTCCTCATTTGGTACGGTGTAAGTATTGGTATCTGGGGTAAGTTGATTTTTCAGTTTGAGTTTTAGCTCGTCTGAAATGGGTAAATCATTAATTTCTTTGAGGAGAAATCTTACAGATTCCGTTTTGCTACGTTCTGCATAGACGGCCTTAAGAATGGCTTCAATTCCATATCCTGCTATAGTATCCCCCAAAACTGTTAATAGACCAAGTAATCCTATACCTCCTACGATGCCAAACGGTCCTCCCGCTGCTGTGAGGGCAGCAGCAACAGCAGCAGAACTACCTCCTGCTGTGGCTGTTAGAATCACGAGAATTATGCCAGGAAGACCCAGACCGGCAAGTTTTTTAACGATTTCGTCCATTGGAATTACCTCAAATTTTCGGTTTTGGTTCAAACATTACTCAGGGTATAAAACTGGAGTCTTTGTAAACAAAGAAACCTATTTTAAATCTAGATTAAGGGAGAATAGGGTGACTCACGCTCAGATCAAGTTAAAATTTTAGAAAATTTTCTCTATTTATCCTAACCTGATAGTTGAGTCTTGAATCAAGATTGTGACTGATTTTCCCGAAAAAGCCTGAGATCGCCACCGTTCTTGGGGAGGCGAAATAGTTTTTGACTTTTTGATCGCCACTGCGCCCTTTAAAATTGTGATTGGTTGCATAAACTCCTGTTTTTTCGTAAGCGTTCAGGGCAGGGCTGTTTCATTCCACAAGGGAGAATAAGTATTGGACTTTGGACAAAAAAGTCCAAAGTCCAATGTGAACAGCCACGGGAGAGACCTGCACAATATGAACAACAAAAGAAGTGGTAGTAATGCATAGTAATGATAAAAGAAAAAACTGTCGTTCAACACAGAATCTATGCACTGCCCTCAATGCAACTCGAATAACATAGTCAAAAATGGACGTACTCACTACGGAAAACAACGGTTCAAATGCCAAAATTGTGGACGACAGTTTGTCGAGAGTCCAACAAGACAACCGATTGATAACTCAACACGTGAATTAATCGATAAACTCTTACTTGAACGGGTTTCATTAGCGGCGATCGCCCGTGTCACTGAAGTTTCACTACGTTGGCTTCAATACTACGTTAACCAGAAATATTACCAGGTTCCCAAATCTGTTGAAGTGACTAAAAAAAAACCAGGTCGGCTGATAATCCAGATGGATGAGATGTGGTCATATGTAGGGTCGAAAGCTAATAAACAATGGATTTGGCTTGCAATCGACGCGACAACCAGAGAAATTGTTGGGGTACATATTGGCGATCGCTCTAGCCAATCAGCAAAACAATTATGGCAATCGCTACCACCTATCTATCGACAATGTGCAATGTGTTACACAGACTTTTGGGAAGCTTATGAACAGGTTTTACCCAGTAAACGACACCAATCAGTAGGCAAAGAAAGTGGTAAAACGAGCTACATTGAAAGATTCAACAACACCTTGCGACAACGAGTTGGACGACTAGTTCGTAAAACATTATCGTTCTCCAAAATGCTGGACAATCATATTGGTGCTATCTGGTAGTAACCGTTCAGGGGGCGATCGCGAACTAAAACACAATGTATTTCAATGAGCGTAGGAGTTATGGAGGTTAATTCCGGAGACTCTCCTAAATTGAATAGAAGTAAATAACCGGATATGAGAAATGTGGATTAAGCAGCATTTGTTACTTGCTTAGAAGCAAGAGGAACTTTAGGGAGCAAAGAAGGAGAAGCTTTGCCAACACGCGCAGCACTCACTGCTGATGTGATAAAATCCAAGACATTTCGACGCTGGGACTTGAGAGTAGTCACAACGGTCAACATCCTTTGTACAAAAGTACTGCCAGCCTGGGTTTGAGAACCAAAACTGGTGACGCATTGTCCCCTAAATTTTTGCCAGCCTTATAACTACGAGTACCCGACTACGCCGACAGATCAACAAACAAAGGCTGGCAAAAATTTTACGTGTAAGACCCTCGTGCGTCGCCAGATCACCGCAGGACGAATTGCTCTTTCAGCAGCATTATTTGTCGGTTCAACGCCATCAACCGTCACAAATAACCATAAAGCAGGTTCAACTTTCAGTATTTGGCGGCAAGTGCGAACAGTTTTAGCTAGTGGTGTTTTTTCTTTAGAACCAATCTCACAATCGGCAGCCTCTTGTAGAGAGGACTTGAGGGAGTTACGAATCTCTGATACTAAAAGTTGAAACTCAAAACGTGTCAAGGTTCCATCTCGAACCCGATGCCATAACTCAAATAATTTCTCCTGTTGTTTTACTAGAGCATTACCGATCTCGTTTGAAACTCCAGGACGCTCAGAGATTTTGATAAATTCTCGTCTCAGATGCGCCCAACACAATTGTCGCTGTTCTAAACTTACCCAGTTGTATGCCGCATATCGGTCTGAATTTAAAATACCGCTAAAGTTTTCACCCAGGAGATTACGGGCAGTATCGGAACAACGGGAAAGGGCAATCTGAAAATAAGTCACTAAGGGGAGCCACTGCGTTGGGCGGCTTTGCCGACTTGAAGCATGTGGCGTTGTAACCGCTACCCAGAGCCAACCTTGATTTTTTTTGTTATTGCATCCATCAACATTCCCCTGAGCAAAGCTTGTTTCATCTGCCCCAATTACTTCGGAGTTTTGGACGTATATTTTTGCTTGGTCAACTGCACTTTTGACTGCATGGCTGGCTTCAAGTCTCAGGTTGTTGACTGTACCCAAAGACATGGAAATTCCGAATATATACTTTGCCAGGGTATAGATTTTACTTTTTTCCAGAGCTAAAAATAGAGGAGAACTCTTACTCTGGTGACCAACTTGATCAAACTCACGTTCACTGCCGACGAGATTAAACAACTGCATTACGAACGCTTTCATCATCCCCACCCACGTGTGCAACAAAAAATGGAAGCGTTGTACCTCAAAAGCCAGGGTTATCCTCATTGGGAAATTGCCCAATTGATTCGAGTTACTAAACCGACCTTGTTGAGTTACTTTCAGGACTACCAAGCAGGAGGAATTGCCAAGCTCAAAGAGATCACCTTCTACCGACCACAGAGTGAACTAAAGCAGCATCAGGAAAGTTTGTCAGCTTACTTTCGAGAACATCCTCCCAAAACTTTGGCTCAAGCGGCTGCCAAGATTGAAGAGCGAACGGGGATTGTTCGCAGTCGAGAGCAAGTGCGTCAGTTTCTCAAGTCGATGGGGATGAGTTGTTGCCGAGTGGGGGTACTCCCTGCCAAAGCAGATCCACAGGAGCAAGAGGAATTCGTTAAAAAAAACTAGAACCTCGGTTGGAAGAGGCGAAAGCAGGCAAACGAGCAGTGTTCTTTGTCGATGCGGCTCACTTTGTCTTGGGTGCATACCTTGGGTTTTTGTGGTGCTTTGAGCGATTATTCATCAAATCTGGTTCAGGACGGCAACGCTTCAATGTTCTAGGTGCCCTCAATGCCGTAACGCGTGAGTTAATTCTAGTCACAAATGAAACTTACATCAATGCTCAAAGTGTCTGCGAACTACTGAATAAGCTAGCTGCTTTAGGGTTGAGTATCCCAATTACCCTGGTGTTGGATAATGCTCGATATCAGAAGTGTGCGCTGGTGATGGAGTTGGCTCAATCGTTGAACATCGAACTGCTTTATCTGACTGCTTATTCTCCCAACTTAAACTTGATTGAACGCTTATGGAAATTCGTTAAAAAGCAGTGCTTATACTCGATTTACTATCCTGATTTTAGTGCATTCAAGGCGGCAATCACTTCCTGTCTTAATCAGTGTCACACAACTTACAAACAAGAGTTGGACTCATTGCTAACCTTGCGTTTTCAATCCTTCAATAAAGTAAAAACTATCCCCTGACAAAGTATATCTTGCATGGCACTCTGCACCATCCGAGTACTGTGGCGGTACAGTCCGCTCAACACGGTTACAAGAGCCACAACTCTCACACCATAACCACTTGGATATACGTCTACGGGTAATGTTGCACGGGTTAAAGTCCCGCATTCAGAGCACATTAGTTGGTGCAGGCGATGTTCTACGATTATTGGACTGATGGGAGGAATTTCTACTATCTGGTGACGGTAAGGGTTGGTATCTTCTCCCTTTAATTTTTCTGCACAACCGCTACAGGTTTGTGGGTGGTGGTCTAAAACGCTTTCACACTCGGATAACTCATACAGCTCGCGACTATGACCCTTGTGTCCTGGTTGCCCTCCTCGCTTTTTACCACTCTTGTTTTTTTCTTGGTGTTTTTCAGCATGAAGTGGATCTGAGGACGGCGCAGATGACGAGTTTTTTGATGTGCGATTGATTTTTTCTAACAGTTCTTGGTGTTTGACCTCTTGTTCAGCCAGCTTTTCTTCTGATTTTTTGATGTGCTGCCCCATTTTCTCGACCAATTCCTTGACATTGGCTGGAGTCTTTTCCCAATCAGAGTCGGAAATTTCAATTCCGTAGGCGAGGCAGTTTTCATCCATGCAATTTAATCTACCACCTCAGTAACCCATTTTTCACGCTCTGCGTTTCAAATCCTGTGAACGGTTACATCTGGTATTTTATTCATCACTATAATGCTAGTCTACAAAATGAAATCATTACTATGCATTACTACCCATGAGATAAAATCTCATTTTTTAGTTCAAGTCACACTAACCGCCTTGGTGGTTGCTATATTTTCAAATCACAAGAATCAAGTTCATGCTCAAGCACTGGCAGTCGATACCCGCTAGTGCTTTTTGATTTAAAGCTCTATCCCCCCGTCAAATTCGTCCGGGTCATCAGTTTCTATCGGCGCTGGTTTAATAACCACATGTTCCTGATATCCGTTTAAGCTTGCAGGTGCTGTCGCTGCTAGAGTGGGTAGAATTGGGTACTTTCCTTCTAAATAACGTAAGTAAAACCCTATTGCGTCCTCAACAAACCGACTCTCAGTAATCTCTAAAGATTCACACCATTGCTGTACTTTGAGCTTTTGATACTTCTTAATCCTGATTTTGTCAGCTGTCATTGCATTGTCCCCTAAAAATTTGGGCAGGCTTTGTTTGTTAATCTGTCAGCGTAGTCGGGTACTCGTAGTTATAAGCCTGCCCAAATTTTTTACGTGTAAGACCCTCATTACCCAACCTCCGCTATGAGTCCCATGAGGTTATCAAAAGCACCATTGGCTGAAATCAAGAAACCTTTCTTCTTTAGTGCAGCATTCAGCAGTGGAAGCTTAGAACCACCTCCGATTATCAGGATTTGGTCACCACTAAGCTTATACTGTTCTAGCTGCTTAATGACTTCGCGCAATCTGCAATTGATGAAGTCCTGTAGCTCGAACTCATAGACTTTGTAGAAATTGAGATCTGATTCACCATAAGCCAGAAACGGAATTTTCTCACTTAACTCCGATTTTTTGAACTTTACTCCTACCTCAATACTCCTGTTGATGACATCCTTACTAGGTGCTTGTTTGATAAGTGCTTTGAGATCAGAATTACAGCTAATTCGCTCAATTAGGTATTCAGCGCCAAAATCCTTAACTGCAACTTCTCCTACTGGCTCAGAGTTGAAGAATCGACTGATGGACGTGTTACCGCCACCGATATCACAGATGGTCACAGCACCGTCTAGCTTCTGGCTTTTAAGCGCTGCAAAGCCTTCGGGTAAGATTGCTTTAATGGTAATAGTTACACCACATGGGACGCCACACAATTCTACCTTGTGCGTCCCTTCGTTCTTCCTGATAATTCCTGAGTGACGTTTAACATCATTGGTAGTTACTGTAACTTCTAGATTCATCTCTGGGTTAATCTGTGGTAGATGAGCTAAAGTGCCTAAGAAGTACTCAAGCCACAGAGATGATTTCCCCATGTAATCTTCCACCAACCTCATAAGGTCACTGCTACCACTGCGGACAGCTTGATTGCCGATTAGCCAGCAACTGTTGATTAGCTCAGTCCTCACACCATTGACATAGCGGACGTGACCAGGTAACTTACTAGAGGTATTGGATAAACAGCGAGCATACCAGCTTGGTTCTCTTATAAGTTCGTAGCCTTCCACGTGTGCTTTAATCCAATGATTACCCAAGTCAGTCACCGACTTGAACTGCTTCTTATTTTTCGCTGGAATTTTAGGTGTTTTTACTCCCTCTATTTTCTGGGTACTTTTGGGTACATTTGCGGTTGTGTCAGTGGTCTTAGAATTCGTCATAAGTCTTACCCCATCTAGATTCTAGTGATTTTTAAGTCGGATAACAGTAGGTTAGCAGAGATTTGTACCCGAATGTACCCAAAACTAAATCTAACCGCTTTTTCTCTGGCTTGCAAGCCAAGTCATGTATTAATTTTAGCTATTCTAAATTATTAGAAAATAGTCAAAAGTAAGTATAAATACTTTTTTTTTCAGAGAGAAGGAAGGGTGTACAAATTTGTACACCTATTCATTCTTCGTTTTCTGTTTCTGTCCAGATAAACTCAGCATTTGTCTGCATACACATAGCAATCGCTTCTTGGGTAGTGCTAAAGAGGAAAGGATGGGAGAATAGAGATTATTGTGATTGAATGATGCATTATGTCTCCTGCCTTGCCTCAGTGTTCAAGTTGTCATGCTGGGGATGTCGTGAAAAATGGTCGAACGCGGCATGGGAAGCAAAATTATAAATGCCGTGAGTGTGGGCGTCAATTCGTTGAAGACCCGCAGTGGCGACCGATATCAGATGAAACCAAAGAGATATAGGACTACTATTTGATTTTTGACGAAGCTAGGTACACTTCAAGAGCCTTTTTTCCTGTTAAGCGTTAAGCGTTAAGCGTTCCCTCCCTACGCAAACAATTTCACAAATCAAACCGGATTCCTATAGTTGAGCGGTTGCTGTTAGAAAAAATTTCGCTTGTAGGCATTGCCCGTGCCTTACAGATTTCAGAATTGTGGTTGCAACAATACGTCAATCAAAAGTCGAAGACGATGCCTCAGGAGGTACAAGTACGCCCAAAGCCGAAACGTCGCTTGACAGTTCAAATGGATGAGTTGTGGTCGTTTGTGGATCACAAAGGTAATGAACAATGGATCTGGCTGGCGATGGACGTTGGCACACGCGAGATCGTTGGTTGCTATATTGGCGATGCACATAAGGGAGCAACCATTGGTGATCGCAGTGGCAAATCGGCTCAGGCATTGTGGGACTCTTTACCCGCCGTGTATCGCCAGTGTGCCGTTTGTTATAGTGATTTCTGGGTGTCCTATCCTGTAGCGCTACCGAGCAAACGACATCGGGCAGTTGGTAAGGAAACAGGTTTAACAAGCTATGTTGAGCGATTTAACTGTACGTTAAGACAACGAGTCTCACGGTTAGTAAGAAAAACTTTGTCATTTTCCAAAAAGTCAGAGAATCACATTGGCGCGATTTGGAATTTCATCCATCACTACAATGCTTCTCTCCCAGCCAACTCATCCTTTCCTCTTTAGCACTACCCAGTCTTGTTTTATCTCATCTGAGTATCCTTTTGGTGGACTATAGGCATCAATAAATTGACGACCACATTTTACACAAATGTGATGCGTGCTTACCTCTTCGTTTACCGTTTTTTCTAATCTCAGTAGAATCATAGTATGGACAATACACAGTAGAACGCCGAAATTCATCCCTCTATTATGCAACGCCCGATTTCATTCTTAAAGCTTTATTTAGCGCAGCTGAATAAAGAATTGGTATAATCACTTAATACTTGGTAATGATTTCTGGATGTAGCCTGTAACCGTTCCCATTGCGTAAATTTCCATTTATATCCTCTATCGATTCAAGGCTTAAATTTTTGCCCATCGCTTTGCCAATGAGTTCCATTAACGCTTTTGCTCTTGCTTGGAAAAATGCTTCAAAGTCGTCATTGCGTAAAATTTCTAGTTTGATGCAATGCGAGCGCATTATTTCTTCCAAGCTAGCGGTCGCAGTTCCATGCAGCTCAAACTCTTTCAAGTAAGCCGAAGGTGCTTTACTACCAATTCTTTTATTAGTTTTAGCGCTTAATGGGGTGCGATTAACTAAGCAGTTATATTTTTTGGGATCAATGCCTTGTCTGCGACACCATGCGACGGGGAAGATATGATGTGAGTCGATTTGTTCTTCAAAATAAACAACGTCGTTAATTTCCTCGCCTGTGATCCAATCTACTGCACCTTCACGCCGTAGTAATGCCGCGAACCCCTGATAAACTGCACCAAGTCGCTTTCTGACGCTAAGAAGTCTTTCAAACGAGAAATTTGCTTGCGTGATGCCAAAAGGAACCGAACCACCTGAGAGCCATGCTGGTACTTCGACAATATCGCGTCCAGCTTGCGAATCGTGCCAGTGGGTATAAATTTCCCCAAACATCCCGCACCACAACCAACGCTCTAACATCGAACGTACTTGAAACGAACGAGAGCGATCGCCAATAATAGTCAAAATTGCGCTTAAGGCTACTAATTGGATGGGGTAAGCAATATCATTGGCATCAAAGATTTTTTGACCGCGTAGAAAACGAGCTGCTTCTTCAAAACCTTTGTTAACAGGATCAGCCCATGTTTGATATTCTTCTTTTGTTAGTTTTAATACTTCGGCACGACCGCAAGCGACACCAGGCAATTTATCTACATTCCAGCCTTGTTTAGCTGCTGAGATTCTGCGAGCGTAACCAGTTACTAAGGTTACAGCTTGCATAAAATCGGTACTACGGACTTGACGGAGAACTTTGAATGCCTGAAAGCGCCTTTCGCGCTGTTTCCAATCATCTCGAAGGCTAAAATCATCTGCACAGTAACTCGAACTCATTAAATCAAAGAAGTTGAGATCGCACCCAGCTGTATTTGTTTCCTCGAAAACTTGGCATACTGCCTCTTTCGGTAATGAATCGCGCAGTTGAATTACTGGTATTTGATAATGCTCAAATTTTTTGAGGACTTCTAATTCTAAAGTGTCAATTAGTTCGAGTTTTTGAGAGTCGTACTGCCAGTATTTAGAAAATTTGCTACGCCATTCAGAAAAAAAGAATACTTTGGATAACGGAAATAAAAGCGCTTCATACTCATTTTCTGGAGTCGAACAGTCGATAAAATCGCCGTTTCGAGTTCGCATAACTTTCGATTCGGGTAAAGCAATAATGGCGGTTTTGCGGTCGCACTCTGGTGAAAGGCATTTTTCAATATCCAGGTAATACCACTTTGTCGTTAATTTCTGGCTTTTGGGATCTTTGACGACGACGGGTTGCCCAGATAGCAGCACCATGAACGAAGTTGTTAGTCTTTGCTGTCCATCGAGTACTAGTAAATTTGGTGTTTGGGTTGCGGTAGTTGCGACACCATCAAGTAAACGCGGTTTAAATTGTTGGCGTGAAATACCTTGTTGGAGCATCATGACTGCACCAATAGGATAAGCCAGCGATATACTTGCTAGCAAACGGCGCACATGGGTATCATCCCAAATCCAATCTCGCTGAAAGTCTGGTAGTTGAATGCGTCCTATTTTTATATCCTTCATGACATCGAATAAGGGATATTTTGTAATATCAAATGTCGAAATCGAATCCATTTGGTGTTCTGCTGTTGTTGTCATCGCGCACGTCTAATAAACTTTCTGTATGCCAGCCTAAAAAACCCTTGTACTAACTACAAGGGTTTTTTCTAGTAATTGGTAGCGAGTAGCGACTAAATTATTCCTGGGGAAAACCTGAAGGTAAATTGATAATCCCTTGAGCAACAAGCTGTTTAAATTGGTTTATTAGATCCGCTTGCCGCAAAATTCGAGTAATGTATTTTGGTCGTAAGCAAAAATCTTTTCCCCAGTCTTTTACAGTTTTGGGACTCGTCCCCGTAGCTTGAGCAATCGCATTAATACAAGTTTTGCGATAATTACGTCCTGGTGAGTGAGTAACCCAGCGACGGCAATACTCCATCGGTTCCAGGGGCAACTGACAGAGGGTATCAATTTGATGTTTGTTGTGGTGGAATTGCCTCCCAGTTTGCATTTTGAGGATTCGTGACATGTGATGGTACAGCAACAGGAAATTGTGCAGGCATTAAGCTACTGCACGCAAAACCCATACTGCTAACCTCAACTTAAGAAATATCTGCCTATAATACAACTCTTTTAGTCACGAATCACGAGTAAATTATTCTTGAGGAAAGTCACCAGGTAAGACGATTTTTTTGATTTGGTTGAGCTGATCCGCCATTCGTAAAATATGCGCTACATAATTGGGTCGCTTTTCAAAGTTCGCTCCCCAATTGCCTATAGTCCTTGGACTCAGCCCAGTTGCTTCAGCGAGCGCGGCTATGCAGGCTTTTCTGTACCCCCGGTCATCAGGGGACATATCAATCCATCTTTTGCAATATTCTATCGGCTCCAAGGGCTTTTCACTAAGTGCGTCGATTCTATATTCAGCCTTTGGGGGAATGATGTCTATTATCCCGCGTGATTTGAGTCCTAACTTTACTCACGATTCATGACTAATTGAGTCAGCTGATGAAGTGACCGCTGCAATATTGCAGCTGAACAGATGTATCTTACGATTTTGAGAGCTTGGAGTTTCTGTTGTACCAAACAGTCGCCCATAACATTTATGAAGTGGAAACTCTATCACCAGCTTCATAATAAAAGAACAATGGGCAAGTGGAGCATCAAAGGAGATGCCGAAACCAAAGCCAAAACCACAGCAGTAGTTACTTAATGACATTCCTTTGCGTATTCCGAAAACTTCGTCTACAAAGTGATGTCAACTAAGTGGAAACACTCAAAAAGCAAAAATCCTCCCAAAAAGGAGGAAATTATTTAAAAAATGATCAGCAACGCAGATTTGTAGAGTATAAACTTAAAAAGGAGGCTCATCTTTTGCTGATTCGCCCCCGTTCGCTGAAAAAGTACCTTTCGGATACTTAAAAGCTTTTAAACATATATATCTTTCAGTTTAGCTAATTTTTTAAAAAATTATAACCCCGTAATTTTAAAAGATTAGTCAAGAAACAAAAAGCTTCAACGACGAAATCAGCAAAAAATAGAGCCTCCAACGTAAACGTAGGTTTTCTTGGAGGCTTTTATGGTTCGCATAACAAATTCTGAAACACAATTTGTATCATCAGATAATACAAAACGCCAAGCGACCCCTATTCCCAAAAAAACTCTCACTGGCGAAATAGCGTTTAAGATTTGGCTAAATCTAGCGTTTAAGGTTGGCGAAAAGATTTGGCTTAAATTTAGTCACAATCAGTTTTTAACTGGGACTATTAACCAATTAGGTAACTTCCCTATATGCGAGACGCGCGGATCTGGAACGAACCGAAGAAAGACAGCTTACCACGCAGATGCTTTTAAATTTTTATCTCAGCGCACGACTCAGCTAGATGGTGGTGCATTCTATATTCCTGGGAAACCGGGCGACTACCCACTCAAGGAATTCTGTCCAGCCTCGGATGATATCGGCGGTGAAATGGACGATGGTACAGCCCTTGAGCAGTGGGAACGCATTGAATTGCTAGTTCAACTGTCTGGGTTAACTCCGGGGTACATCATCGGGTCTGGTGGTAAATCTGCCCACCCCCACTGGAAGTTATCAACTACGGTTGATATTGCCCAAAGAACTTTCTTTGCTCGGATGTTAGCGATCGCACTGTTGGGTGATCCAGCCGTAACCAATCCCCACCAACCAATGAGGGTTCCTGGGTTTTATCGCAAGGAAAAAGGTAAAGAGCAAACTCTAGAATTTTACAGTGAAGCGCGTTATAGCCCAGAAGAATTTGAACAAGGGATGCAACGTTGCTTTGTTGCTTTAAACTTTACTTGGTATGACTCACTCAGCCAAGACCGCTGGCAAGAAGTACGTCGGGTTTTAAGCAGTAAGCTACCACGGGGGGAAAAGGAAATTAGCATTCGTCAGCTGCTAGCTCTGCCTGAAAGTGATTTACCAGAGAATGTACGTCGTCGCGAACTAACGGAAAAACGTAACCAACGGCAGTACAGACGCACCGTTACGGGATTTATCGGCGATACTGCCAACAGTTTGATCGATGCCGTTACCCAAACTTCAGAAAACCTAGGTGCTGATGCTTTTTACTGGACCGGACATAACTGGCAGTGGACGGGCAACAAGGCACGTGGTTGTTGTCCCTGGCATGAATCTACTACTGGTACAGCTGGATGGATTGCACCGCTACAAAATGGTAATGGGTGGGGCTTTGCTTGCCCGACTTGCACCGACAATAAGCAACTCAATGCTTTTGGCTATTGGTGGCATTTCAAGAATGGTATTAATGCACAATACCCCAAGGGTAAAGAATGGGCAGCAGCGGCGAAAGAGTTTTGTCAACAGGCTGGTGTAGATGTACCTGAGTTGCAAACTGCTTTTGCAAATGATTATAGTCGCAGAGATGCCCAGCAAGAGCAATTTGAAAAATGTTGCGCTCGCCACACCGAGCAACAACAAGAAGAATCATTAAAATCTTTCTTCATCAATGGTTTGGGTAGATTAAAAAAATATCTTAGTCGCACCCGTCCCTTTGTAGGTTTTGGTCCACAATCTGAGACCAAAATCAGCCCAGAGAAAGAAAATAATTCTGGGATTATTAAGTTTGCAGAAGGGCAACATCAACAAACTATAGAGAGCTTGGCACAGGAAGCCAAAGCATCTGGCAAGAAATTAATTATTCTTGACAACAGTTCTGGTGGTACTGGAAAATCCCATCTTGCAGGTGAGCTTACACCGCAGGGATTGGGAATAGACAAATTATTCTATACCAGCTCTACGCACCGGAATCCTACCGTTGCAAGCATTGAGCGGAATTATGCTGATCTACCTGTGCGTAACGATGGACTGTTCGCGGATGACAGCAAACGAACTCCTTTAAATAATCCTTCCGTCCGCTGGCCCCAAAAAGGAGAACAAGCAAATCTAGAAGGCAACTGCTTTAAAGCACCTTTATTTTACAAGTATGCGGAAAAAGGATACCGAACGGAAACTTCATTAGAAGCAGGAGAAAATCCGCTCTGCTTGAATTGTAAGCTGAGGATTTCCTGTATAGGCGCAGAAGAGACAGATGATGTAGTTCCTGGGAGTGGCTTTAGATGGGAGCGTAGAAGTGCACTTGCTTACAACATGATTCGATGCTCCTTGGATTCCTTGCCTGATATCGCTGAAATGCAGAAGCCTGTACCGGAGAAAAAAGAAGATTCAGATAACGAAGAGAATATCGAAGAAGAAGAAGACACAGGAAAAGACACAGGAGAAGCGCGGCGAATTGCGATCATTGTAGACGAATTGACGCAATTTCATTCACATGATTCGTTGGAAGCGTCGCTTAAAGATTTTGATACCACATGGATGTATTTACAAGGCAGGATGCATTCAGATGCGGATGAAGATTTAGCTGAAGCGCTAAAAACATTAGAACCAATTGTTTTCTTTTTGCGACAGATTTTAAACGGAGAAGAAAAAACAGACTCAGATACCCGCAACGGTTGGTCAGAGGCGATTCTGCGAGAAAAGCTAGGTGAACTACTGATTTCAGAAATTCAGCAAGCCTTAGAAACCATTCGCCGGTTCACACCCAAACTAGAAGAATTGTTAAAAGAAGCCGACAGCGTATCCCAAGACAGCATGGCACGGAGCGATCGCAAAGGAAGTGCTGCATCTCTAAAATACGTTCGTAACGTAATGCAGAAAGAAGCAGATAAGGAGAATCGGGATGCGATCGCGAACATGCCATCAAACTGGCTGGTTCCTTTGTTGGAAATTTTGCTAGGGGAGCAAGATGGCTCTTTCCGCATCCAGTGGGGTAAATTAATCATCTATACAAACAACGACCGTCACCGCGATCATCTGAAGCAAGCTGATTTTACCTTAATTTTGGACGGCACGGAAAACAGAAAATCGGTAGCACAGAAGCTTAAATGTGATCCAAGTGAGATTGTTGTTATCCAACAGAAAGTCAGACCTTATAAGAACTTAGTAATTACTCAAGTTACTGGCTTTGGCTTGTTAGGGGCTGACAGAAGCGCTAGCGCCCAGAAACGTGTAAATGCCTTAACAGCAGGCATAGAAAGGAAACATGAATCTGTAGGGGTTATAGATCATAAAGGTGCTCTAGATGAGGAATCCGAAGCCGGATACTGGTTCAAGGACAACCGAGGAAGTAATAGATTTCAAGAGAATTCGGCACTTGTGAGTTTTGGAACACCTTTCCAGAATATTGGACACTTACAAATGCTATACACTACGTTGACAGGCGATCGCAATCCGGATAGAGGTAATGCCAATTTTGATGCTTTTGTGCAAGAACACGTACAAAATGAAATGCAACAAGCTGGCTGGCGTCTCAGGAGCACCAGACGCCCGGATGAGCAGCTGTACTGGTACATTGCTAGTGATGCCGATCTATCTTATCTGAAAGATAAATTTCCTGGTGCAGAATTTGAAACGAAACCAGCATTTCAGATTACTCCAGATGCAGGTAGTGCCAGTGAACGTATCCACTGGTCAATTCTGCAAGCCTTCAAAGTTTTGGATGAGGCAAAGCAGAAAGTCACCACTGGTGCTCTAGCCAAAATTGTTGGTTGTCACAGAAGCAGGATATCTCAAATTGCTAACGAGGTTGCAGGTGGGTTTGACAGCTTCCGAAAAGTGTTAATTCACCTATTAAGTACTTTATATAGGGGAGTTAACACTTTGGGAGAGCCGCTAACTGAGGATGAGCAGTTTGCCGCCAAGACGTACTTACCCTTGTTACTGGAAGAAGATACGCCTGACCCAACTGACTTGGTAAATGAAGCGGTTGCGATCGCCTCAAGTCTTGGGTGGAAATCATTTGCTCGCGTTCTCGCTGCACTGGACCCGCACCATAGATCAACTTTGCTTGGTAACATGCTTATCTTCTTGCCGGAAGAATGGCAGCAGGAACTGCTAGAAATTCCGATTCAGGCGATACGCTCTGCGTCAGCCCAAAGGGCTATCGCCTAAAGAGAAGAACCGAGTTTAGCATCCATGCTTGAATAAATTGGTCAACCGTCAAACGACGATCTGAGTCACGGGGTCTAACACGAAAAAATTGGAATCGAATTTGCCGCAAAAAATTGGCAGCCTTAATACAACGAGTACTCGTCTTGGAACACAGATAACCAATCACATTGGCTGCCAATTTTTCAGGACTAGGCTCCGTGGGGCTTAATACGATACGCGTCTTGTCCCCCCGATCAATCAGAGGGCTTGTAGCAAAGCGGTTCCTCTTAGGAACTAGCCTGCCCAATTTTTAGGGGCGGCACGTTTTGGGTAAGAATCTTCTTACCCAAAAGCTGCCGCTGACTTTGCGTCACCAACCCGCAACCTTAATACACGGTTGACCGGGCGAATGACTGGAGAAATGAGCCGTCGCATTTGGGTCAAAAAAATCAGCCAGCCCTTGTTTTTGTTGATCTGTGTTGTCATCTCATGTACTCGAAGTATTCGGGCTGGCTGATTTCTCTACGTGTAAGACCCCCTGTAAAAACTAGTTTTGGAGATGGAACTAGAGTTACAGCTGCCGGATTTTCGTGCATCGTTTTCTAGAACGGTAATTTGAGGTTTTGTAACTCAATTAAACTCAATTTACGTAAATCATCCACCTTCTGCTTGACAATTTCCAAAAACTCTTTAAACTGAGGGCAAGACTGACACTTTAATTGATTTCCTGGAATCAAGCAATCACATTCGAGCAGAGGTCTTTGTTTGAAATTGCGGTGGCAGTTTTTACAGAAATATCGTTGTACGCCACCACAATGGCCATTTTTCCCTATCATTGTGGAATTGCATTTTGGGCATTCCATTCCATAAGTTTGGGGTTTTACTTGCCATGACTGCAACGCTTGTTGCATAGCTACTTCACATCTGCGCTTGTTTAAGTCAAAACTTTCCTGAGTATTCATAGTTATAAGTTACAGATTTAAATTTTCAAAATGACTTCTTCAACATCTGCATTGCGGATAGTTATCCGATGCACAATCTGGTGATAAATTTTTACCTTGTCGTCGGGAGATAGAGTATGCCAGATAGCTAAGTTATTACCTGCACGAATAATTTCTTCGGGGCTTTTATTTTGGGTAGAGTCAAAGAGGAATGGGTTAATTTCCGATGCAATAAGCTGACGAGTCTTCTCTTTAAGGTTTTCCAAATCAGGATCAAACCCTGGAATTTTTTCTAGAGCCTCTAAGCGAGACTCCAACGACTTTAACTTCTCTGACTTTGACTGCGATTGGGCCAACTGTTTGTCGTCAGAGCTAGCTAGAATTTGGGAGCGTTGCACTAAAGTCTTGATCAGAGCAGACTCAATATTTGATTTGCGGGTAGATTTCGGATTTCCACATCCCATTCCTGCATATCTACAAGCAAAGTAGTAATACTTTCCTCCCTTATGAGTAGCACTTTTAGTAATGCACTTTGATCCACACTCAGCGCAAAAAACTAGACCTGTCTGATAAGCATATTCTCGGTAACAAACAGGGTTATTGGGGTCTTGATTAAAGCTAAAATGTCCAGTTTTCGAGTTAAATTTGAGAATTTGTTGAATCTCTGCTGCTTCGGCATCGGTGATGAGCCTATGCTCTGGATGAGTATCATGGATTATTTCCCAGTTTTCAGGCTTATTTCTCTTTCTTTTTCGTTTGCTAATAGTAATGCGTTGGAGATAAGCGGTATGCCCACACAACACAGGATTGGTTAACCAGTGATTGAAGCCTGTAGGGGTCCAATGAAATATGCCATCCCGGCTATTTCTATTGTCACTTCTTTTGATGATTCCATATGTATTGAATATAGCTTTTAAACCTCGACTAACTCCTCGATGCTTAAAAAATATGTCAAGACAACTTTTGGCTACCTCTGAGATAGTCTGACCAGGAAGTTTTGTCAAATCTGATTCATTATACAAGTCTAGATAATTGTCTGGTCTCGCTGAGAGCAGACAAAGAAATGGACGAGTATCTAGTTGATATTTATCATTAACTATTTGGTAACCCCAAGGATAGGATTCATTAGCTGCTTGTTTATTCCTACGATGTTGTTTACCATGCCTGACTCGCTCTGATAAAAGGTCCGTTTCCCATTCGGCGAGCGAACCCAAGACATTTACCATCAACTTGCCTTGAGATGTACTCAAGTCAATTTGCTGATCCAAAATTCGGAGATTCACACCAGAAGAGTTATAAGTATCAATACATTCTCGCAATTTTGGCAACGACCTAGCTTTTCGGTCAATTCTGGTAATGACAACTTCGTCTATTTGTCGAGAACGTACTAGGTTCATTAGTTTTTTTAGTGCAGGCCTATCATCATTGCTACCTGATTGAATATCTTGAAAAATTTCAGTTGCACCGGCTGCTTTTAGTCTTGCTATTTGCTGTTCTAAGGCTTGAGAGTCTACGGCTTGCTCACGAGAAGAGACTCTCGCATAGCCTACAGTTCTTTTCATTTTTCAGTGAAAACCTCAATAATTACATCAATTTCTCTAATAATTTTATCAATGTTTTGTGCATATCCACTCCCCGCTGGATATGCACAAAAACGAGCAAACTAAACGGGGCTTTTTGACAAGAAAATCGAGCATTTTTCATATTTCAATTAACCTGTTATTCAAGGAGAACAACATGAAAATACTAATAATTAGTACCCCATAGCTGCAATATAAATAATTTTTTCTGCACTAAAACTAGTATCTCAGAACGTCAAGTCAAGTGCAGCTTTTGTGCAGCTAAATAGCTAATTGTTACTTTTCTTTACAAAAACCCTTTTTGGACTTAGAGCGCTTTTGACTTTTGCCTCGCTTACCCTTTCCACCCACAAATAGATCGCCTGATTTTTCTAAAGTAGCCACTTGTAAATTGGGATTATTGCGGATGCTTCTGATGGTGCGTTTCCGAATTTTGATGTAATTGGAGTAGATAATGTGACAAAATTCAGTATCAAGTTGTGCAATTTTTTCAGCGTGTATTCTAATAGCTTCTTCTGTAGAGTCCCAGGTTTGAATTTCATTTGGCTCAAAGGCAGAAGCATCAGCAAAGCGTCGTGATGGAATAGAATTAAAGTCTGAGCTGATTTGCTTTGACATGGCATCACAGGATTGATGTTTTCCTCTTTGAGGGGTTGTTCCTAAGATTCCTGTGCTTTGAAAAGTATTTTCCAGTCGTTCAAACTCACAGCTAAACCAAATTTCAGCAGCCAAAAGAGATGCTATTGAGTCTTTCCATCCAAATTGGTCTCGCTGAAAAATTTCTTCGCAGAGATTTAGCAAAGCCCAAGACTCTTCAGCATGGGGTTTATAATCAAACTCCCAGCCAAGATCTAACTCTGGTGGGTCAGTCGTCAGGCTATCATTGGCATTGCATACAAAGTGAACTATCCACTTCTTGATAGCTTTAAAAGCATCTCGATGAGATCTGAGTAATACTCCTAAATTTCCCTCCTCAAGCTCTGCGCTTAAAATTCCATTAGCCTTGAGGACAAAATCTGGTAGAAGTCCAAAAGCTTGAATATAGTCGTTTCGATTTGGCCGTTCTTTACCCTCTATTTTCAATCTTTGGATTGTTAGATTGTATCTACTCGGTTTTGATTGTTCTATCTTCTTCATTATCGAACTAATTTATTTGAGAGTGTTGCATTATATTGGACTTTAGACTAAAACGCCCATAGGGCACCGCGAGTTTCTTTGTAAGGCACGTTTCTGGGGGAAGCTTCCCCCAGAAAGCTGCCGCCCCAATGCGTCACACCCCCATCAAACTGCGATCACTCTTTTTTGGGTTGTGTTGCAAAAACCGACGCTTTCATGAAAACCCTGTTCCCGGATTTCTCACTACGATATAAACCTGTAATACGCTGTATGTGAAGTTGCATAGAATAGATGGAGTTTATGTTATTGTCTCTTATGGCTCGTCGTTTGCAGGTCGTGATTGAAGAAAGCGTAGAATTTTTAAAAAAACAACTAAAACAGACTCGTACTGCACTAGATTTTTTCTTTTGGTACTTTTCTTTTTGGTAGGTTAGAACTGGTTTTTTGGGGATTCACTGGATTGGTTCATTGGCTGTGATCCACGAACCACGAGTGTGCTTTGGCTGTTGGAGTAGTTAGCTTAAGGCGCTCTAACCTCTCAGAAGTAGTCCAGGTAACATCGTCATAGTAACCATAGAGTAAAGCCACTGGTATTGGGCATATAAATATGAAGAGAAAAACCCCGCAGCTAAAAGCGCTAATGGCTTTGTCACTTTGGCTGTTAGCGTTCCTTCGTCGGCAGGTGACGGGCGATCGCGTATGCGATCTTAAGCGTTGGACAATCTCAGATATACTGCAATTCATCAAAAGCTGTTAACAGGTTTTAGTTCTGGGGGAAAGTCAGCTTATAAGCGTACGCTATCTACAGATGAACTTGGATAAATCTTTTGCACCAAATAAACATTAAAATCCTAGAAGCCACGCTTTCTTTAACTGATAATGAAGTTCAAGTACTTGCTTTACCCAGACAATTGGTCAGAAATTGCTGCTGAAGTTAAACAAGAAGCTCTTTGGCGCTGTCAAAAATGCGGGTTGAAGTGTATTGCTCCAGGTGAGAACACATCACATCTAACACGCTCAGAACGGATGGCGTACACGCTCCAAGTACATCATTGGAACCGGAACCCAGCCGATAACAGAAAAAGTAATTTGGTTGCTTTGTGCAGTGCGTGTCATCTTTTTTACCACCAAGGCGGTAAGTCTAATGTCTCGCCAGGGTTGGGCAAACCCAGCCTACGGCTCGCTACGCTAACGACAAAAATGGACAACCCTTGTATTTTGGCGGCCAGAAGTTAACTCGTTTTACCCAAGAACGCAGGCTAGGCCGCAAAGTCTGCCGGGGGAAACTTCCCCCGGCGAGCTTTGCGCCAAAATACACCCAGATCTTGAGTTTTACGAGTAGACATTGTGTAGGGTTGTCCATTTTTGTCTATGGAAAATGAAGCGGCAGTTGTCTTTATGGTGAATAGATGTAAATTGCCTGTGTCACGAAATTTAAAAACTCGCGTCGTTATGACGCTCGCTCTTTGTGGGGTATATCTACGCAAAGAGCACAATCGCAAGGCAGAACAAAGTAAATTAACTTACCCCCTTACATCACAAACTAGCTTTTTAAATAAAGATACGGAAACAATAGCTGTCTTGACCAAACTTTGAGCTGAATTAAAATCAGAATCACCCGTAACTAAAAAATCTGCCTCTGCTGCTATAGCACAAGCCAAAAACTTTGCATCCTTTCTGTCTTGTGGAAAATCAATTTCTACATTAACCGAAATGAGTGTCGTCAAATTATCAAGAATTTCAAACCACTCCGAGCGGATTTGGGAAGTCAATTTGAATTTAGAGCGACTCAAAACCTCCTTATATTCTGTTAAAATTTCTTCAGACACAATCCACTCACAATCTGGATTGTCAACAACAAATTGAATAACTGCTCTTGGTTCTCTCCCCCTAAGTACAGCAGAAACTAAAACATTCGTATCAATAATAATCTTCATTCGCCCCGACGGTAAGCCTCAACTTCTGCTGCTATATCTTCTGATGTAATCTCTTGTACTCCTGGAAGTGACTGCGTTCTATCAAATAAATCTCTCATTTTTTGACTCATTGCAGACCTTTCATTATCTTCTGCTAAGATAATGACTTCTACTCGCTGTCCTCGCTGAAAGGGTAAATTCGATAAAACAACATTATTTGGGTCTTCAATCGTGACGTATATTTTGTAAGCGTTCATTGTTACTTAATCCTTATCATTTGAAATCATTGCTCACAAATTGACTCTATCTTTGAATTACCTGACTGTAAAAACATTAGATACTCATACTTTTAAATCAAGAGTAATATTTACGTTTAGCTTAACGAAAATATAACAATATTACCATTAACTTTTCCCATCGTCTTAAATACCAAATACTGCTTTTTTAGAGGTTCTCTAATCTACTGTTTGTAGCTAACCATCATAAACGCCATGCCCAAGATAGTAAACCGCGCCACCGCACATCCGAATCGTTGATAACCTCTTTTTCAGTTCTGAGAGAAACGTACCTCAAAATAGCTGTACAATTTCTACACGCTGGCACATACACAAGTATAGACATGACACGATTGGAGCGGGAATCAATCAACTTCAAACTCCCCAAACCCTTAGCAGGAGCGCTACGCAAAGTAGCAAGAGAACGTAAAACCACCGCAACTGATTTAGTTATTCAAGGGCTGCATCACATTTTAGGGGATGTACCAGGTACAGAATTGAGTGTAGAAACTCGTCTTGCCCAACTTGAGGAAGAGTTTTTGCACATTCGTTCTAGTCCCGATGCGAAAAACACAAACCCCCGTCATGAAGAAAGACTAACCAACTTGGAGGGAAAACTTGATGCGTTAGCGAAGCTTTCCGAAGGATTCGCAAACCGACTAGCGCAGTTTGAAGGAGCATTAATGCAAATGCAACACAACCTCAATGCATCCAAATCGCGCTATAAATCTGGTGGCTACCCCTATCAGCACAACTCCCAACCACCTCAACTCCAACCCTTTAGCGAACAAAACCTAGCATTGCGACTCAATACTACTGTCTCGACGCTCCAGGAAAAACGTGCAGTCCTTTCGCAGAAAGATTTTGAACTTTGGACTCGTTCGCGCGACTCCAGTCAATATGCGTGGCGATTTAACTCAAAAGATGGGCTGTATCATCCAGTTAAGTGAGTGTGATTACACCCAGTTCTGGGGTTGGGCCACAACGATTGAAAAATCTGCCAGCCACAGGAATTATCGCCCATGTATAAATACTCATTATCTCAGAAAAATCTACGTTTGGGGCATCTTAGCGCCGACGCATTGTCCCCTAAAATTTTGGCAGCCAATGTGATTGTTGATCGGTGGGGCAAGACGAGTACTCGTAGTAATAAGGCTGCCAAAATTTTTACGTGTAAGACCCCCGCCCAGGTCGTTGGCGCTAAACCAACTAATTAGTAATGAGGCTGGCAGATTTTTCCGGTTTTAATGAAGCGGGAAAAAATGGAAAGCATTTATTGTGGAGACATTAATTTTCAAGCGCTTACGCGACTTTTCTTCAATTCGTCCGCTGTGTGCGGTTTAATGGAGAAGGATTCAACATAAGAGTACACAATGTTGAATAACTCTTCCACGCTCACTAACTCTGAACTTGTTGACCTTTGGTTACACGGCAAAAGTCTCAACACTGTTGACGGCTACCGTCGCTATGCAGAACGGTTCTTTGTTCATGTGAATCATAAACTGCTAGCAGATTGCACTTTGATGGATATCCAAATGTGGACGATGACACTTCATTGTTCTGAGAATTCCAAGCGGGTGGCTGTGGGTGCAATTAAGAGTCTGTTTTCCTTTGCTAAACAGCTAGGAGTGATATCGGCTAATTTAGGAGTGTTAGTTAAGTCACCCAAGGCAAAGAACAGATTGGCAGAGCGAATTTTAACTGAAGACTGTGTACATTTACTGATAAAATCTACCACCAATCCACGTGACCGTGCTATCATCCGCTTACTTTACTTTGCTGGGTTACGGGTATCAGAATTGTGTCATCTCAAGTGGCGTGACCTCAAGGCGCGTGGGGATGGGGGACAGATAACAGTATTTGGTAAAGGTGAGAAAACTAGGACTGTGCTAGTGGGGAAAGGTATTTGGCGAGAGATTAATGAGTTAAAAGGCTATGCTCGTAAGGATGACCCTGTGTTTGTTTCGAGTAAAGGTGGTCACTTGTGTCGGTCGATGATATTTCATATTGTAAAGAATACGGCGAAACGTGCTGGACTTGAGGGTAATGTGTCGCCCCACTGGTTAAGACATAGCCATGCTTCCCACAGTCTTGATAGAGGAGCGCCGATACATTTGTTGCAAAAGACACTGGGTCATAGTTCGGTGGCGATTACTGAGATGTATTTGCACGCTCGACCTACTGATAGTAGTGGGTTGTATTTGGCGGATGAGGATGAGTGATGAGTTGTGAGGGGGGGTGCGATACGCGCCCGGGCGTCTGCACTCTGTGCAATCGCAGAGCGCCATCGCATCCCTGGCAAATTTTCAGAAATTGCATCTACAACACATTCTTTGTTACAAACAAGGTGGATCATCAATTGATACAAGCTCAAGTAAATGCCCTTGCCCTTGATTCCACTTTGATAAAGTCACAAACACTCCTGCTACTGAAACAGAAGTAGGTTTAAACAGCAGCGCCATCGTAAAGTCAAGCTCAAATAACACCATAGTAGTTAATGCTAGTCATGACGATATTGCAATACAGTGGTTTCAAGAGCGTCGTCGCCAAGCCAAGGCAAGCTTCAACGCTACCGTCAGTTTATGGACATTGACAGCTACCTTCAGCATTGGGGTTGCTATATCAGTTTGTATGGGGAACTTACCCGCAGCAGTAGCTACAACAGCTGTGGGACTTACCACTGGAGTTGCCACTACTCGCTTGTTCAAGCTCTCGGATGATGCCAACAAAAGACTGGATGCAACTGCGAAGGAGCTTTTAGATGACGAGTAAATAGGGTTTGTGCAGCGGTTCGCCAATGAACTGCTGCTCTCACGAGATAGCTTTTCTGGTGTCGGTGATTGCGCTCTAGAGCGTGATCGCTCAGAGAAGCCAACTCACTCCACTAAAAAACCCGGTCAAGATAACCGGGGTTTAGTGGGGCAATATCCCCGAAGGTTTGTTATAGAAGTTAGTTATAAATAAGTAATCTAACTAAGACTACAACCAGAGCGTTGTCAATTTCGGAAAACTGTCATCCAGTTCTAAAAATTTCCTCACATCGAAACTTCGATGTGAGGAAATACTTCATCATTTACTTACTGCATTACTGCATTACTGCATTATTCGTCTACTTCCTTAAGTGCTTCATCTAGTAGAAACCGCACAATCTCAGCCTTTTTCCTGCCCGTCTTCGCCGCTAGCACAGATAGCTTGCGGTGCATCGACTCAGGTAAATCTACAGTTAATCGTACTGTTGCTTCTTTAGGAGTCGTCGGCTGAAGTTGAGACATGAGATTAGATTTCGTTGGTTGAGTGGATGTAGGTTCTGCAGCTGGTTTTGTCACTGGCACAGTTTCCTGTTCTGGTTTTGGGGATTGGGAGTCTTGAGGTTCTGACTGGGACTTACCATAAACAAACTCACTCGCCAGGGCATCATCGAGGGACTTTCGCTTCTTGGTACTCATGGCACCATCCCCATAATTTCTTTGAACAGTCGCTCATACTCGCGTGCAGATTCAGTCGCTGGACGACCTGATAAATCCCAAATTGTTGCGGCTTGACCAAAAGTGTCTGCGATCGCTTGTTTATTGTGAATCACTGTCTTGAGCACCGTCACTTCTTTTGTTTTAGATAACAGTGCGATCGCTTCATCTAGTAGCTTTGTCCCTTTAACGGCACGGCTGATGAATATAACCGCTTTAGGTAAACCACCGCGCACAGATTGAGCTTGCTTGATTAACCGCACAGAATCAGAAGCCGATTGCAGGTCTAAACCTGTTGGCTGACAGGGAACGACAGCCAAATCAGCCCGAAACAAAATCGCCCTGGTGGACTCAGTTAGCCCAGCAGGTCCATCCACAATCAGATAATCACACTGCTTGGCTAACTCTGGAATTTGTTCTAGTAGTTCATCAGGTGATTGCAGTACAGTAGCTGGAATTGGGTTATCTTCCATCGAAGTCAGCCAAATTGAACTGCTGCGTTGAGCGTCAGCATCTAAAAGCTGAACCTTATGACCTTTTTTAATTAGCCAGCAGCTCATGTGAACAGCAGATGTGGACTTGCCACACCCCCCCTTTTGATTCAAAAATCCTATCACTGTGCCCATCATTCCTTCCTTGCTCAAGCAATGACTGTTGTACTCAATTACTTACTGCGTTACTGCATTGATGCAGTAAGTAAAACTGGAAAGTCGCTCTGTTGTTGTATAAGTTTTCAGCAAGCAGATTCTAACTGCGCCCATCATTTCTTCTCTTACTCAAGTAATAATTTATATACTCAATTACTTACTGAATTACTGCATTGCTGCATTAATGTTATTAATTCCTGTGGGCGCACAATCGTAATGCTTGACGTAACGTACCAAAGTACCAAATCCTTATCGAGTGGGAGAAGTCTTAAGGTTTGTTGTGAAAGATAATCCAGAATTGGATGTAGCGATCGCATAATTCATATTGTGATTCAGCAACACCGTTTTTTCCTTACCCAGTCAAGCATTAATTCCTCTCACCCTTCAAAAATGAGCGAATGTACAGTATAAAGTGGGGCTATGCACTACCTACGCTTATAGGGAATCTTCTGGCGGTTCGGGAGTAGTGACAATTTCTTTTGCTTTTCGCAGCTGATAATCCTGTACAGTCACAAGTTGCCAACTGGAATCAGGTGAAAGCTCCAGAACCCATTGATGATAATTAAATAGACTTTCCCGATGTCCAACACTGATAAACGTTGTTTTCGTTGATTGTAACTGTTGATATAAATTCCCTTCATTTTTCAAATCCAAAGCACTCGTTGCTTCATCTAATATAGTAAAGCTAGGACAAGTAACTAATAGTCGTCCGAAAGCTAGCCGTTGTTGTTCCCCCAAAGATAATATGTTCTCCCAAGGAATTTCTGTATCAAAACCATTGACGCGACTTAGCAAGTTTTGCAGGTTGACTTGTTGCAAAACTTCTTTAAGTTCTGCGTCGGTCATTTGACGATTCGTATTAGGATAGAGTAACTGTTCGCGCAAAGTTCCTAAGATTATATAAGGACGTTGGGGCAAAAATAAGACGGATTCTAGCGGCGGTCGCATCAGACGACCAGTACCTGCATTCCACAAACCAGCGATCGCTCGTAGGAGAGAACTTTTGCCTATACCACTCGGTCCAACAATCAGTAAACCCTCTCCAGGTTGAACTGATAGCGATAAATCTTCAACGATCACTTGTTCATAGTTAGGCGTTTGTAAAGTTACATTCTCAAAAGCGAGATGATTTTCTTCTATTGTTTTAATAGTACTAACGTTTTCTGGTTGTTTAGTAACAGCTTCTAAGGCATTTGAAAACTCAGCTAAACGTTCAGCGTAACTGGAAAAGCGTCCGGAAGTTCCAAATTCATTGATTAATTCTGCTAGAGCATTAGCAAATAGATTGCAGGCTATAGCCGCTTGAGTAACTTCTCCAAATTCCATTTCGCCTCTTAGCTCTAACGGCCCAAGTACTATAAATGGAAATATTTGGATAGCCGCCTGATATCCTCTCTTAAAAAAGTCTTGATTTCTCTCCCAATTTATTTTACTTTGAGCATTTTTTACCAGGTGACTAAATTTTCGTTGAATGATATTTGATTCTTGGCTTTCTCCTTGGAAAAAGGCTATAGACTCAGCATGATTGCGAACATGAGTCAGGCAATAATTATAATCTGCTTTAGATTCGAGTTCAGATTGATTAATCTTAATCAATTCTTTATTTAAGTAAATAGCAATTAAATTTCCTATGATAGTATAAGTAATTAAAATTACTGCAACTTGCTGAGAAATTGACCAAAGAACTATTAAAAAAGCTGTCATTTCCAGCACTTTCTCAAGGAAAGTAGCTGAAAAGCTTAGAGCATTGCTGGCAAGCGGTTCTATTTCTTGTGATAGACGTTGATCTGGATTATCTATATCAGACTTGAAATTGATTTTATAATAGGCTCGATAACTTAAATATTTTGATATAATTTGATTATTTAGCCATTGATACCAATCAAGAGCAATTTGCTTTCTGAGAAATTTAGAAAATCCTATCAATAGTGTTACTAAGAATAGGGCAACGCCGTAAAGGGCTAACATTTTAAAAAACTTATCTATATCTTTCTCTCCAATAATAATATCGAGTAAATAGCGATTAATGAAGCTATTAAAAACAGTTGCACCTACAAGTGCAATTATTAATAAGATCAACATAAAGAGCATTCCCCATGATCGAATCACGTCTGAAAATGCTCTTCCCTCTGGCTTTGTTGGATACCAGTAAGGACCTGCGATCGCTTTTACATTCTCCCAAAATTGAGTAAAAGCTGAAGAAGTATTTGTTGAAGGTTGATTGCGAAAAACTTGGCTTTGCATATTCTAAAAATAAACCTGAAATCTTTTGTAACCAAATCCAATACTTAAAAAAAATAAGTAAAAATTATTTTAGATGATGATAAACTATCTTTACACTTATTAAAATCTTCATCCCTTATGATATCAGATCCGTTAACATCGGACTAATAAAAATGGAGTTAGAGGTCATTAATGATAGTAAGTAATAGCTTGAATTAAAGACTGCTGTTATAAAAGGACAATAAGAGCGTCGGTATAAAACCCCCTCTAAGTCCTTAAGTTGATCAAAAGAACGATTTGCAATTGGTTTGTTAACTAATGACCACAAGCGTTCAGCAGCCTGTAATTCAGGTAAGTAAGAAGCCAAATACTCGCTTGTGCAAACTTTTTTACTACCCAATTTATATAAGCCATATTTTAAATGGGAACTCTTAACGGGCAACAGGGGAATCCCCATAATAAAAATTAGGGGATTTGAACAAAGACCATTTTTTCTTGCGCCAAATCGATGAAAAAAATAAAAGTATTTATTTCATCGATTTGGAGGCTTGGAACCCAATATTCGGGCAGGTTTTTTCTTACTGTTCCCTGTTTCCTGTTACTAGTTGCCTGCCTGAAGGGCATGGTCATTTTCACAAAGGATTTAACCAAGCTTCATACGCTAGAGTCGTCTCCGTAACAGTGAGCGATCGCTCACCCTGCCTGTAATGAAGTACGCAAAGATACAAGTGAGAAACATCATTATCTTGTGCCATTTTTTTTATTTCTTCTACTTGTTTTCGAGTCGCCTGTTCGTTTTCAACATATCTGTCTACAAACTCACCAAATTTGATTGAAATCGGATTCACTTTGATTTTTGTCTCCCCCTTTAAGTACTTTTGAGCCATATCCATCAGCATGAATGGTTCTTGGGCATTTCCGGGAGCAAAGGTAACAATCTGCCCATGACCTGCTGCTGTCAGATGATCATCGAGTTCTTTGAGTATTGCTTCTACAAAATCAAGCCCCCAGATGCCAGCAGCAGAATGCAGATAGTGACTCATTCCCTGTGGTGTCGGCTCGAAAGGTGGATTAGAGATCATATAATCAAAGCGATCGCCACGTACTGGTTTCCAGATGTCGCTCACATCGCCATCCCTAATTTCGATCTTGCCTTCTAGACCGTTAGCGAGAATGTTGAAGCCAGCATAGTTCTTCGCGCGTGGATTGATTTCAAGAGCAGTGACATGAATTGCCCCTGCTCTAAGTGCACCAATAGATAATACGCCCGATCCAAGGCCGATTTCCAGCACCCGTGCATCAGCAATCTTTTCCTCTATAATTTCATCAAGAAAGAACTGCTGCTCAGGATGTAAAGGAAAGACTTGATCTGGCTGTTGGTAGCTGACTAGATCGGTAGCAACTGTGTATTCTCCTGTGAGCTTTGAGGAAATGGCGCTGATGCGCTGATTACGAAAGTTTGAGTTGATTAATTCGCCGATCATCGTAGTATGTGTTTCAATTTTTACGTTCTATAACGAAATCTTGCATTATCAAGGCATCAATTGCCGTGCGTTTAAAGGTTGAAATGGCATCCTTAGGCGAGCAGACTATAGGCTCACTATCATTGAACGATGTATTAAGGATTACAGGAATCCCTGTACGCTGTTCAAATCTTTCAATTAATCGGTAGTAACTGGGGTTAAGTTGTCTTTCTACTAGTTGCACTCTTGCAGTTCCATCTATGTGAACGACAGCAGGAATTTTTTCTCTTTTTTCAGGTCGTACCGGACAAGTAAATAGCATATACTTTAGACTTTCACTCTTGCGACCAATTTCAAACCATTTTTCGGCTTTTTCAGCTAAAACGCTAGGGCCAAAAGGTCGGAAATCTTCTCGGTGCTTTACCTTTTGGTTGAGCAATTCCCGAGTAGTAGCGTAGCGCGGATCGGCTAACAAAGAACGATTACCGAGAGCGCGAGGACCAAATTCCATACGACCTTGGAACCAGCCAACTACCTTACCATCTGCTACCATATCAGCCGCTTCGATCGCACTATCTATTGAGCGTCTGGTAGTTAAACCAGATTCCTCAATTGCTAACAGGATTTCCTCAGTTGTAAATTCCGGTCCTGTATGCGGGGTGAGTTGCGGAGTATGAACTTTTTGTTGATTGCATTGCGTATGATAAGCGTACAGAGCCGCACCGACTGCGGTTCCAGCATCGTGCGGAGCTGTCGGAATAAAGATATTTTTGAACGGTCCTTTTTCTTTAATTAACCAGTTAGTAACGCAGTTGAGCGCTACTCCTCCCGAATAGCAAAGGTTATCCGATGGACAGAGGCGGTAAAGGACTTCGACTAAATGCAGCACAGCTTGATCAGTAAATGCTTGTAAAGAAGCTGCAATCTCTTTGTGATGTTGTTCTATCGGTTCATTTTTCTTTCTACTTTTACCTAGTAGCGCTTCTAATAGTTCAAATTCGCCAACGCGAAAGCGAAGAACCTCTTTTTCTAGGGTAAAGTCTTTATCTGTTATCCGTGCAAACTGAGAAAATGCTTCTCGCATGGTTTCGCTTTGCCCATAAGCTGCTAGTCCCATGACTTTGCAAGCATCGTATTCCGAAAAACCGAGGAATTGAGCCAGTTTTTCCCACAAAAAACCTAAAGAATGAGGATATTGGATTTCATGTAATACACCGAGCCTGTTCTCATTACCATAAGCCATGATTGAAGAGGCATTTTCGCCAATACCATCTATGACTAAAATTGCTGCTTCTTCTAATCCTGAAGGGGAAAACGCAGAGGCTGCATGGGCTAAATGATGGGGAACCCAGATGAGTTTTTCTGCTGCTTTTTCGCCTAAAGCTTGAATTAAAGAAAGTTTGACTTGTTCCAACCCTAAAAGGAATGTTTTTTCTCCTTCTATACTCCCCCAATCTCTTGGAAGACTGATGGGGTCAAATTCAAAACTTTTCTTGCGGAGCTTAGGGTCAAAAGAAAATGCAATTAAATCGATATCTTTAATATCTAAATTGGCATTTCTTAGACAAAAATTAATAGAATGGATAGGGAGAATGTGAGGATTATCGATACGTGCAGCTTTGCCGTGTTTATTGCGATTAAATCTTTCCTCTTCAACTGCTGACACGATTCGACCATCAATAATACAAGATGCTGCTGATTCATGATAAACCGAGTTGATACCTAAAACAATCATATATAGTTCCTTAAGTAAATAGTTGTAAGGAATTTACAGCAGTTTTCACCTAAATGAACCACACTTTTTGTAAGGGCGCAATGTCTTGTGCCCGTATGACTGTGGTCTATTTACCTAAAAATGGCTGTAATTTGTAATCACTTCAGTGGTACCTCGTTCCTTGTGACCGCTTGTACCTTTTGGATGCAAACTTTCAACTGTTTGGCTAAAACCTGGACGTGGGGTTGAGTCATCATCGTAATATGGTTGCCTGGGACAAAATAGATATCTACAGGTTCACAAGAAAACTTGCCCCAGCCCCAGACTGTATCTTGTAAAATCTCAGAAGGTAACTCACTAGTAGAATCATCAACAGAAGCTTCGCTGGAGCGCAACAGAGCAATTCGGGTTGGATAGACCTGTTGTGGTGGTACATAATCAACTAGATGGTTAGCTTTGAAAACTTGCACCAAATTATCAAGTTGTGTAGTTTCAGCGTCAGGAGGCATGATATTAACCATTTGGAAATGCTGTAGAACGCATTTCAGTTGCTCCTTTGGTTCCAAAGCTTGGAGAGTTTCGTAAGAAATATCCAAGTTCTTTGCAAATGCAATTTCTAGTGCTTTGGCAAACTCAGTCAGCCATTTAGTATCATCCCAATCAACACCTATTTTCTTTTTCTGATAAATAGGTGCTTTAGTATCAAAAATGGCAACTAAAGCAACCACATGCCCCTGATGAAGCAACTGTTGCGCCATTTCAAAAGCTACTTTACCGCCAAAAGAATGTCCTCCTAAAAAATATGGGCCTTGGGGCTGAACAGTTTGTATTGCTTGAATATAATGGTCAGCTATATCCTCAACTCGGGTGATTGCCTGCAATCCTCCATCCAAATTATTTGCTTGGAAACTGTAGAACGGTTGGTCTGGGCCTAAATAACGGGCTAAGTTATACAAGTAGAAAGGATAGCCACCAGCTCCTGGAAGACAGAAGAAAGGCAACTTGGAACCGTTTGGCTGAATTGCTACCAAGGGAGAATAACAAGAAGAAACCGAATCTTGTTGCAGGATAGTCGCTAACTGTTCAATAGTTGGATTTTGGAAGAAGGTTACTAAAGGAACATCTTTAAGTAGCTGTTGCTTAATTCGAGCCATTAAGTAAGTAGCTAAAAGGGAATGACCACCGAGGTCAAAAAAGTTATCTTGTACTCCCACCTTGTCAACCTTGAGAACTTTTGACCAGATTTGGGCAAGTTGCAGTTCTACAGTGTTTCGGGGTGAGACAAATGTGTTTGAAGCACTGCGGTGAGAAGGTACGGGTAGGGAGAGGCGGTCTACTTTGCCGTTGGGAGTCAGGGGTAAGGACTCCAATATGACGAACGCACTCGGTACCATGTACTCTGGTAGCTTATCCTTTAGGAATTGTCGCAGTTCACTGATTGTCGGTGTCACCTCTGTTTGCAGCACGACGTAAGCGACTAAGCGTTTATTACCAGGAGTATCTTCGCAAGCGATGACGACAGATGCCTGCACGTGGGTATGTTGGCTCAGGGCTGTTTCGATTTCTCCCAACTCAATGCGGAAGCCCCGGATTTTTACTTGATTGTCGATGCGTCCTATGTATTCGATGTTGCCATCAGACAAATAGCGTGCCAAATCTCCAGTTTTGTAGAGACGGGAATGAGGGTCAGTGCTAAAGGGATTGGGGATGAATTTCCCTTGTGTCAACTCTGGACGGTTAAGGTAGCCTCGTGCTAATCCTGCTCCCCCAATGTGCAATTCTCCTGGTACGCCAATCGGTACTGGTTGAAGGTAAGTGTCTAAAATGTAGATTTGCGTGTTCGCTATCGGTCGCCCAATGGTCGGTGAGGAGCTTGTCCCTTTTTCTATCAAGCTAAATGTAGAGTAAGTGGTGTCTTCTGAGGGACCATAGAGATTGAATACACGCTCGATTTTTCTGTGCTGATAGATTTGCTGCACAAGTTGATTTTGCAAAGGTTCACCCGCTAAATTAACCGTGCATACCTGCTGTGGTAAATTATTTTCTCGAATTAACTCAGCCATCGCACAAGGAACTGTATTAATCAGAGTGACTTGGTTGGCTGTAGTAATAGTAGATAAATGTAAAGCATTTTCAGCTAAAATGACTTTTCCTCCCAGGCTCAGAGGCACAAACAATTCAAAAACCGAGAGGTCAAAACAGATAGAGGTAGAAGCTAAGACACCAGCAAGCTGCTCTGGTGTAAAAACCGCTTGCGCCCAACTCACTAAAGCGACTGGACTGTGATGCTCTATGGCTACTGCCTTTGGTTTACCTGTAGAGCCAGAGGTATAGAGCACGTAGGCTAGGTTTGATGGTTTTACCTGGCTGGCGTTGGGAATTTCGTTGGCTTGGGCAAACTTCTGAGAGTCAGTATCTAAATAGACAAGGTGGACTTTGTGTTTAGGTAGTTTCTCAAGTAGTTGCTGTTGGGTCAGTAGCAGCGAAAGTTGAGCATCTTCTAACATAAAGCTCAAGCGTTCTTGGGGATACTGTGGGTCGAGAGGTACATAAGCCCCACCCGCCTTAAGAATGCCAAGTAGCCCTACCACCATTTCTATTGAGCGTTCCACACACAACCCGACCAGCACCGAAGCTCCCACACCCAAAGATTGCAAGTAGTGCGCCAACTGATTCGCGCGACAATTCAACTGGCGGTAAGTCAGTTGTTGATTTTCAAACACTACCGCTACTGCATCGGGTGTGCGCTCAACCTGTGACTCAAACAACTGATGAATACATTTATCAACAGGGTAATCCGCCTGAGTATCGTTCCACTCAACTAATAACTGCTGTTGCTCAGGTTCTGTTAGCAGAGGCAATTGTGAAATCCGCTGCTGTGGGTTAGCAACAATTCCTTCAAGCAATGTTTGGAAATGCCCCGTCATCAGCTCAATGGTGCGCTCATCAAACAAATCAGTATTGTACTCCCACACACCCATCAGTCCGGTCGATGTGTTTTCCATTGCCAAGGTAAGATCAAACTTTGCCGTTGTCCTTTCTCCTACCAATGGACTGACACTTAACCCAGCAAACTCTACTTCAGACATGGGAGTATTGTGCAAGACAAACATCACTTGAAACAGGGGTGTATGACTTAAGTTTCGTTCTGGTTGCAATGCTTCCACCAGCATTTCAAACGGCAAGTCCTGATGAGCATAAGCTAAAAGAGCCATTTCCCGAACTCGCACCAGTAATTCTGAGAAACTGGGATTGCCTGAGACATCAGTACGCAAAACTAAAGTGTTGACAAAAAAGCCAATTAACCCTTCTATTTCACTGCGATTACGGTTCGCAATTGGTGTCCCCACCAAAATGTCTTCTGTACCTGTGTAGCGGTAAAGTAATGTATCAAACGCTGCCAACAGCGTCATGAATAACGTGACTCCTTGTTGCTGACTCAATTGTATTAGCCCATTAGTTAGCTCAACTGAGAGTGCAAACTTTTGATATGACCCATTGAAGGTTTGCACCGCTCTTCGGGGTCGGTCTGTGGGTAGGGACAACAAAGCGGGTGCGTTTGCCAGTTGTTGTTGCCAGTAACTCAATTGGGTTTGCAGTACCTCGCCTTGCAACCAGTATCTTTGCCAGATGGCGAAATCTGCATACTGAATTGGCAGTGGCGCTAAGGGTGTTAGCGTAGCGTGCCGCAGGCTTGGCTGACCTTGAGAATAAGCATTGTATAGCGCTGCCAGTTCCTGGACAAATACACCTATTGACCAAGCATCACTGGCAATGTGATGCATACAGACAAACAATCTGTGTTCTGTCTCGGACAAAACTACTAATTTTGCTCTGACTAATGCTTCATTCGCTAGGTCAAAGGGTTGAATAGCTTGTTGTTGCGCTAATTGCTGTGTTGCAATTTCTTGCTCGGTTGTTGGCAGATGCTTCAAGTCAATTACTGATAATGTCCAAGTAGTTGCCGTTTGAATGATTTGAGTTGGTTGTCCTTCAACTATGATGAAGTTGGTGCGTAAGGCTTCGTGGCGAGCAATAATTTCTTGTAAGCTTTGTTCTAAGGCTGGGACTTGGAGAGTTCCTTGCAGTCGCAAAGCTATAGGAATATTGTAGAAGGCACTGTTTGGCTCTAACTGGTCTAAAAACCACAGCCGAGTTTGGGCAAATGACAGTGCTAGTTGTGCATTCTTTGCCCTTGGTAAAATAGGTGGTGCAGAAAGTTCTAAGTTTTGTTGCTGTAACTGCCCAATTAGATGCGCTAATTCGGCTACTGTCACGGCTGCAAAAACGCTACGCAAAGGGATTTCTACTTTTAAACTGTTGCGGATGCGGGAGAGCAACTGGGTTGCTAGTAGCGAGTGTCCCCCAAGTTCAAAGAAGTTATCATGTATGCCTACTTGCTCTAGTTTTAGGACATCAGCCCAAATTAGTGCTAGTATTTCTTCGATTGGGCTACGTGGAGCGACATATTTGTCTGATAGCTCCTTCGCCAAATCGGGCGAAGGTAAGGCACGACGGTCTATCTTGCCGTTGGGTGTTAGTGGCAAACTATCTAAGAATACAAAACTTGAAGGTACCATGTACTGTGGCAGCTTAGTGGAGAGGAAGCGTCGGATCTCACTAATGGTGGGTGCTGACTTCTGATTCAAGATCGTGTAAGCCACTAAGCGTTGATCGCCAAGAACATCTTCACGGGCAATTACTACAGTTTGATGTACAGATGGGTGCTGTGCTAATACTGTCTCAATTTCCCCAAGCTCAATGCGTATCCCACGGATCTTAACTTGATGATCTTGGCGACCGAGAATTTCTAGAGAGCCGTCTAAACGATAGCGTCCGCGATCGCCTGTATAGTACAGCAAATCTCCTTCGTCATTTTGAAAGGGGTTTTTAACAAATCGAGAATGCTTTTCTTCTGGGGCGTTAATGTAGCCCAAACTGCAAAATGGTGTCCGCAAAACAATCTCACCCAGTTCACCAATGCCGCACAGTTGGTGATTTTGGTTGAAAACTAGTGCTTGAGTTTCAGGAAGTGGCCATCCCACTGGCTGCACCCCTGGTATGAGTTCGCTAGGTACTTGGTAATAACACTTTGCTAAAGTTGTCTCTGTTGGTCCATAGAGATTGACAATTTCACCTGCTTGTGGAAAAGCATCCCGCCATTGCAGTACAAGTGTGTCTTTAAGAGGTTCTCCGGCTAAGAATAACCAGCGTAAGTTTTCTAAAGAAACTTCTTTTGGTACATTAGCTAACCATGATTGTGCCAAGGAAGGTACTGTGTGGAGAACAGAAATCTGCTCGCGTTGCAAGTAACGCAGAATTTTTGTCGGTTCTAAGTTCTCTCCTTCTGCTGGCAAACACAAGGTTGCACCACTGGTCAAAGGTAAGAAGATATCTCTGAGGACGACATCAAAGGAAAGTCCTGTCAGTTGGGCAATGCGGTCTTGTTGCCCAATTCCAAAAGTCTGTCTTTGCCAGTTGAGAAAATGCGCCAACCCTTTGTGACATCCCAACACTCCTTTAGGAACGCCAGTAGTACCAGAAGTAAAGAAAATATAGGCTG